>NZ_JBHVDX010000023.1:0-74514 GCF_042802555.1 Streptomyces sp. NPDC057474
GGCGTGGGGGCTGGTCGCGCAGTTCCCCGCGCCCCTGAAGACCCGGTTCTGCGGGCCGAAAGGCACGGGGCGCAGCCCCTGCTTTTCAGGGCGCGGGGAACTGCGCGACCGACAACGAACAACCCGCAGCCGCCCGACCACAGTCATCCCTGACCTATGAGGCGCCCAGGGGGTCGAAGGGGCAGCCCCCCTGGGATGGGACGGGTAGGGGCGGCGGGGGCGAACCCCTTACACGGGCACCCGCGAGGTGACTGGCAGGGCGTCCACGAAGAGGGCCCCGGCAAGCAACGACCCGCTCCCGCGAGGACTCCACCCCCGCCCCTGAAGATCCCTGTCGAGCGCGCTCAGAGCCTCCCGCCCGGCACCGGTCGTCGTACCCCCCGCATCGATCACGCCCCGAGCCCCGGCCTGCACATGCCGAAGCCCATGGGGACCGGCGGTGTAGAGCAACTCGGTGTCCTGGAGCGTCGACATGACCGTGAGAAGCGCGTCGAGGCGGGCGTCCGGCTCGGGTGTGCCGGCGGTGCGGGCCTTGGCCAGGACGTCCAACGCCCGCCGCACATGGGGAAAGCCCGCGCGGGCCTCGCCCCGGGCGCCCGCCGCCCCGTACTTGGCGGAGACCGACGACCCCCGGGAGGGACGCCGCGGCGCCCGCCGATCGGGATGCGCGGCGATCTTCTTCGCGGTGGCGGTGAGCTCACGCCCCCGCGCACCGGGATCCATGGCCGCCGCGGCGACCAGGAGGCCGAGCACCCAGGTGGCGCCGCGATGGCCGCCCCCGGCGAGTTGCATGGAGTGTTCGGTGCAGCGCCCGATCGCGCCGAGCTCGGCGCGGAGTTCGGGGGTCGCGACACCATTGCGGCGGGCGCAGGCCGCCATCGCCGCGAGGCCGGGCACCAGTGCCTTCGCCGACCAGCGCAGGGCACGGTGGTCCTGCCGGGTGACCCGGGCGCCGAGGTCGCGCGGGTCGGGCAGGCCGGGCTTGGGCGTCAGTTCCAACTGCCAGGTCAGCGCGGCCACCGCGGCCCGCGCCAGCGTCTCGTCCTCGCGGCTGCTCATGGGTGAACCCTACGAGGCCGACTCGGAGCTGGTGGCGCTGTCGGTCGGGGCGTCCGTCGGGGGCTCGCCCGACGGGGGCGTACCGCCCTCGCCGCCACCGCCGCTGCCGACGCCGGTGTTCTCGGCGTCGGGGTCGATGCCGAGGGTGAGAAAGCCCTTGTAGCCGCGGGCCGGGTTGGCCTTCTTCACGGCCGTGAGGGTGAGCAGGCCGCTGGAGGCGCCGCCGCCGCCGTAGACCATGTCGTTGTCGAGGGTGGTGTAGCTGCCGCTGTGCTGGGAGTAGGGGTCGAGCGTGAAAATCTCCTGGGCGATCTCGTCGTCGAAGAAGAACTGGCCGGTGTGGTTGACCTTGCCGCCCTCGTAGGTGCCGTCATCCTTCTCGCCGCCGGTGTGCACCTTCACGTGGATGTGGCAGGTGCGCGGGGTGTACCAACCGGGGAAGATGGTCTCGAACTTGACGACGCCGTTCGCGTTCGCGATCTGGTAGCCGCGGAGGTAGGTGGCGTCGTCGGCGGTCGAGCCGTCCTCGCTCTCGGCGGGCGCCGAACCGCCGGGATTCGCGGTGGTGTAGCCGGAGTAGTAGCCCCAGGCGTCGCAGTGCCAGATCTCGACGGCCGCGCCGGGGACCGGGGTGCAGCCGTCGGTGGCGTCCACGACCGTGAGGCGCAGCGTCAGCGGGACACCGCTCTTGCCTTCGGTGATGTCCTTCCGGACCAGGGCGCCGTCCAGGTAGTACGGGCCCTCGGTGACACTCGACATCAGCGTCATGCACTCGCCGCCGGTACTCGTCGTAGACGCCGTGGCCGTCGCCTCGGTGCTGCTCGTCGTCGCGTCCGCGAACGCCGACTGGTACCCGGCGACCGACAGCCCACCGGCGGCAACCGCTCCTCCGGTCACCGCGAGAGCGCGGCGCCGCGTGATCGTTTTGCTTTTGTGGATTCCCGTCATGTCAGCGAAGTTAGGGACGCAGTCCGTCAGGGGGCTGAGGTGCGGCTGTGAGGGGACTGAGAGTGCTGAGAAGCCTGAAGCCGCCCGGAACGCGGCCCTTTCCGCTCAACTGCCGTGATCCCGCCGGGAGATGAGACGGTTCTCACGTTTGCCGCCCCGAATACGGACGAGGCTTGTGTTGCCGTCCGAAGCACTCCTCGGCGTCGGCTATCTTCTGGTCGCGACCAGCAGCTGACCGAATATTCGGCACCGTTCGCCCGGTCGGCCGCTAACTTCTTCTGCGGCCGGTGCTTGAGTGAGAAATTCCTGTCGGCATCTGCTTCATCGAGCCGCAAGACTCCGCAACCCCGTCAGTTTCCACGCACAGATTGATGAGGTCCCCATGAACGCATCCCTCGACGCCACGGCCGAAGAGTCAGGGACTACGGCCGCCGTCGTTCCGGAGCGGGTGTCTTTGGAGCAGTTGGCGGCGCGGAGCGGCGGCGCGCTGTCGCCCGCTCTGACCCGTGCCGTGTCGAACGGCGCCGAACGGACGGGTCCGGGAAGGGTCGCGGTGGCGGCCTTCCAGTCTTCCGTCTGACACCCGCCCGTACCTGCCGACATCCACATGACCGTCATGGGGCGACCGCTCCTGCCGTTACGCCAGTTCGTGCTGAAGATGCACAGTCGCTGCGATCTCGCCTGCGACCACTGCTATGTGTACGAACACGCGGACCAGAGCTGGCGCGGTCGGCCCCGGGTGGTGTCGGACGAGGTCCTGCGCGCCACGGCGGAACGTATCGCCGAGCACGCGAAGACCCATGAGCCGGCCGCCGTTCACGTGGTGCTGCACGGCGGCGAGCCCCTCCTCGCGGGCCCGACCCGGCTGTGCAGGGCCGCCACGGAACTGACGGCCGCCCTCGGCGGCGTGTGCGAGCTGGATCTGCGGATCCACTCGAACGCCGTCACGCTCGACGAACGGTTCCTGGACCTGTTCGACGAGTTCGGCATCAAGGTCGGCGTCTCGCTGGACGGCGACAGGGCCGCGAACGACCTGCACCGCCGCTACAGCGACGGGCGCAGCAGCCACGACCGGGTCCTCGGAGCCATCGCCCTGCTCAGCCGGCCCCGCTATCGCCACCTCTTCGCGGGCATCCTCTGCACCATCGACGTACGCAACGACCCGGTCGCCGTCCACGACGCGCTCGCCGAACTCGCCCCGCCCCGCGTCGACTTCCTCCTCCCGCACGCCACCTGGGACGAGCCGCCCGGCCGTCCGGCCGACGACAGAGACGGCACGGCGTACGCGCGCCGGCTGCTGGCCGTCCACGACCGCTGGACCGCGACCGGCCGCTCCATGGACGTCCGTTTCTTCGACTCGGTCCTGCGGACCCTGCGCGGCGAGAGCAGCCTGACCGAGTCGCTGGGGCCGGCCCCGGCCGACCTCGCCGTGATCGAGACCGACGGGACCTTCGAACAGGCCGACTCCCTGAAGTCCGCGCACGACGGAGCCCCCGCCACCGGCCTGGACGTGTTCACCCACTCCCTGGACGAGGTCGCCGCGCATCCGGGCATCGTGGCCCGGCAGCGAGGCCTCGACGGCTGGCCGCGCGGTGCCGTTCCTGTCCGGTGGTGCGCTCCTGCGGAGGCGGCCTCTACGCCCATCGATACCGGTCCGACGGCAGCGGATTCCTCAACCCGCCCGTGTACTGCTCCGATCTGCTGGCTTTCATCACCGACCTCCGGGACCGTCACTTGACCGACCAGTCCGTACAACCCGTGCCGGCCGACCACCACTTGGACGAGCTGGCCACCGGTCGCGGCACGGGCACAACCGTGGACCTGCTGGCCCGCCACCAACTCGCGCTGGTCCGCGAGCTGCTGGGCCATGTGCGGCACGAGACGACGCACACCCGGCCGGTCGAGGACGCCGAGGAAGCCTGGAACACGCTGACCGTCCTCGACAGCGAGGCCCCCGAATCCGTGGACGGGGTCCTGGCCCACCCCTATGTACGGTCCTGGGCCCTCAGCTCCCTCGGTGCTCGTCCGCCGGCGGGACCGACCGGGGGCGACGCGAAGGCCGCCGCGACGGCCACGCGCGGGATCGCGGAGATCGCCGCTGCCGCCGCGCTGCGCGCCGGGCGCACGGCAGCGGTCGTCGTCCCGGTCCACGACAGGCTGCTGCGACTGCCCTCGCTCGGGACGCTGACGGTGGATGCGGGCGCCGAGCAGGCCGTGGTACGCACGGATGCCGACGGCTTCACGGTCCACGCGGGCGACCGGACGTACACGATGGCCCGGAACGGCCCCGAGAATCCCGCTTGGCGGGGGAGTCGGCGGTTCGAACTGGACGGCTGGTCCGTGGCCCTGGAGGACACCGACCCCTGGCGGGCCTGCCACGGCCATCCGGCGCACCCCCGGCTCACCGAGAGGGAGGCAGAGGCGTGGCGGGCCGACCTGACCGCGGCCTGGGCCTGGATCCGCCGCGAACTGCCCCAGTACGCGCCGGGAATCGCCGCCGGGCTCCGTGTCATCACCCCGCTCCTTCCCTCCCCCGAGGGTGCCGACATCAGCTCGGCGGCCCGCGACGCCTTCGGCGCGGTGGCCATCGCCCGCCCCGCCACACCTCAGGCGCTTGCGCTGCTCCTCGTCCATGAGTTCCAGCATGTGAAGCTGGGGGCAGTGCTGGATCTGGTCGACCTCTACGACCGGTCCTGCGACCGCCTGTTCTACGCCCCCTGGCGACCGGACCCACGCCCCTTGGAAGGGTTGTTCCAGGGCACGTACGCCCATCTCGCCGTGGTCGACTTCTGGCTCGCACACCGAAGGACCACCACGGGCGATGCGACCCACACTGCCGATATCCAGTTCTCCCGTTGGCGCGACCAGACAGCCGAAGCGGTGGAAACGCTGGCCACCTCTGGCGCACTCACACCCGTGGGCGAACGCTTCGTCGCGGGGATGCGGGAGGCCGTACACGGGTCGATGACGGAATCGGTCGGTCCGCAGGCCCTCCAGGAGGCCCGGCGGATGACTGAGGAGCACCAGAGCAGCTGGCGAGCGGCAGCGCGTCAACCGACCTGATGTCAGGTCTTCGAGATCTGAATCTCAGAGCCGGGAAAGGGGTATTCATCCTGTTCCGAACAGGACTTGAGGCTTCCTGCACTGGGCCCGGTCACGGAGCGTCGGGGGGCATACGTGCAAGGAGCCAGTCTGGGCCGAGGGGGGAGTAGTCCCTATTTCTTCCTCAGTCATGCGCACACGCCGAATCACGATTCGAGGGGTGCCGACCCCATCCTGTGGGTGAAGAAGCTGTTCGACGAGCTGTGCCGGCACATCATGGAGCTGACCGACCTGCCCAAGGGAGCCAAGGTCGGTTTTCTGGACCAGGGGATACAGGTCGGCGCCCGTGGGACCGACGAGTTGTCGGTAAGCCTCGCGCGCTGCAAGGTGTTCGTGCCGCTGTACTCACCTCGCTACTTCCGCAGCGAGCAGTGCGGCCGGGAGTGGTGGGCCTTCTCCCAGCGGCAGGTCAACCATCGGGCGCGCGGTGGCGTCACACGGGACAGCGCGATCATCCCGGCTTTGTGGACGTCCGTGGAACCGGCGCAAATGCCACAGGTCGCAAGGGACTTGCAGTTCGACCATGCCGCCTTCGGGCAGGACTACGCGGACGAGGGCTTCTACGGGCTGACCAAACTGCGCTACCACCGTGACGAGTACGAACGGGCGGTATACCGGCTGGCGAAGCGAATCGTTCGGGTGGCCAACGAGGGCTCGCTCGACGAGGGCAAGTTCTCCAGGGACTACGAGTCGCTGCCGGCCGCGTTCGGATCCGCTGAGCCTCCGCCGGAATTCGACATATCGGTGCTCGCCTGCACCCGTTCGGACCTGCCGCAGGGCCGCAATCCGGACTACTACGGGGACCGGCCGCACGACTGGAACCCGTACCACCCGGAGTCCACCCTGCCGCTCGGCGACCATGCGGCCGACGTCGTGCGCACCATGGGCTACACGGTGAACGTCGAAGCCCTCGACGACAACTCCCGCATGCTCCACCAGGAGAAGCCCAGGGCTCCCGGGCTGCTGCTGATCGACCGGTGGGCGCTCGAATCCACCAGGGGCAAGGACCTCATGGGCAAGTTGTGCGAGGAACAACGCCCCTGGGTCAGCGTCATGATCCCGCGGCACCGCAACGACATCGTGGCCGCCGAGACGGAGCAGCAGCTCGAGGAGCACACGTACCGGACGCTGATCCCGCGGCTGGCGGACGGTGCCGGCCACTGCGCGGCCAACGGCGACATCCGCGATCTGGACGCCTTCGGCAGCGAGCTGCAGCGGGCGATCGCCTCGGCCGTCTTCTCCTACTGGGAGCACGTCGAGACGTATCCACCAGAAGGACCACCGATCAAGCCTCCACGGCTGAAGGGGCCCGATCTGGCCTAGCGGGACCCGGGTCACGGACCCCGGCAGCACCATCTGGCACGACCATCGAAAAGCGCGCGACGAGCGAGGCCGACAGGGCGGAAGGCAGAAACATGGCGCAAAGCCGCAACGGCACCGTGATCACGTTCTACTCGTACAAGGGCGGTACCGGACGGACCATGGCCCTCGCCAACGTGGCGTGGATCCTCGCCGCGAACGGCCATCGTGTGCTGGCCGTGGACTGGGACCTGGAGGCACCGGGCCTCCACAAGTTCTTCCACCCTTTTCTGGACGCTCCGTTACTGCGTGGAACGCCCGGATTGATCAACCTCATAGACGAGTACCGGCGGGAGGCCCTGCGCAACCTGCCCGGCCGGGCGGCGGACTGGCACCGCGGCTACGCACGGGTCCGGCCGCACGCGCTCTCCCTCGACTGGACCTTCCCCGACGGCGGCGGCCTGGACTTCCTGTCCGCCGGGAAACGGCACCGCGACTACCCCATCGTCGGCAACATGGACTGGGACCGCTTCTACGCGAGCTACGGCGGCGGCCAGTTCTTCGACGCGATGCGCGCCGACATGCAGCGCCACTACGACTTCACCCTGATCGACAGCCGTACCGGTCTCAGCGACCTCGCGGACATCTGCACCGTGCTGATGCCCAACACCCTGGTCGTCTGCTACACCTTCAGCGAGCAGAGCATCGAGGGTGCCGCCGCCGTCGCCCAGGACATCAAGGAACTGTACGGTGACAAGGGCATCCGCATCCTGCCCGTCGCCATGCGCGTCGACCTCGGTGAGAAGGACAAGCTCGACGCCGGACGCGCACGTGCCAAGGAACGCTTCTCCGGGCTGCCGGCCGGCTTGAACCCCGACCAGTTGGCCGACTACTGGGCCTCGACGGAGATCCTCTACCAGCCGTACTACGCCTACGAGGAGATCCTCGCGGCGTTCGGCGACCCGCCGAAGTCGGCCAACTCCATGCTGAGCGCCTGCGAACGGCTCACCTCGATCATCACCGAGGAGCGGGTGACGAAGCTGCCGCCGATCAGCGAGGCGAAGCGGGCCCAGTACAAGAGCGCGTACACCCGGCAGCGGCCGGCACCGCCGTCCCGACTGACGCTCTACTACGTGCCCGAGGACCGGATGTGGGTGGACTGGCTCGAATCCGTGCTGCGCGGTGTGGGTTTCGAGGTGACACCCAAGAACGTCCAGTCGATGCCGACGGCCGAGATCGTCGCCGAGGCCATGCCCGGCGGGGCGCACCGGGTGCTCGCCGTGCTCTCGCCGGGCTTCGTCGACTCCCGCCGGGCGCGGGTGGCGTGGGAGGCGGCCGTGCACTCCGGCGGTTCGGAGAAGCGGCAGCAGCCGGTGTCGATCCGCGTCGACGATGTGCAGCTCAGTCTTCCGTTCGCGGCCCGGGGAGTCATCGACCTCAAGGGCCTGACCGAGACGCAGGCGTACACCACGCTGCTGAACGGACTGGACCGCCCGGAGGCCGTCCCCATCATGGCCCCGAGCTCCCGGGGCCTGCGGTTTCCCGTTCTCGGCCGGCGGATCTCCAACGTCCCGGCCCGCTACCGCTGGTACACCGGTCGCTCGACGATCCTGGACCGGCTGCGCGAGCAGTTGACCACGAACCGCCCCGGACAGGGCGTGCCCCAGGTCCTGCACGGTCTCGGCGGTGTGGGCAAGACGCACGTCGCCCGTGAGTACGCCCACCGGTTCATGGCGGACTACGACCTGGTGTGGTGGGTCGACGCCGAGCAGCCGGAGCTGGTACCGCCGAAGCTGGCCGCGCTCGCCCAGTACCTCGGACTCGGCGTCGGCGAGGACGTCAAGGAAGCGGCCGAGTCGGTCATCCAGGCCCTCAGAAACGGTGAACCGTTCAACCGCTGGCTGTTGATCTTCGACAACGTCGAGGACCTGGACAAGGTGCTGCACAGCTTCCCGGAGTTCACCGGTCCCATCCCCGACGACGTCTACGGCCACATCATCGCCACCACCCGCACCCGGCCCGCGCTGCCCAAGGTCCAGCCACTGGAGGTGGAGGTCTTCACCCGCGAGGAGAGCGTGGAGCACCTGTGCCGCCGGGTGCCCGGTCTGAGCGAGGAGGACGGCGGGCTGGTCGCCGACGCGGTGGGCGACCTGCCGCTCGCCATCGAGGTGGCGGCCGCCTGGCTGGAGGCGACGGCCACCCCCGTCGACCTCTACATCGAACAGCTGCGCGAGCAGTCCACCCAGGTGCTCTCCGTCAAGGAGGCCGTGGAGGCCGTGGACTACCCCCGGTCCGTCGGAGCCACCTGGAACATCTCCATCAACCGGCTCCGCGACGAGTCCCCGGCCGCCGCCCGCCTCCTCGAACTGTGCGCCTTCTTCGCGGCCGAGCCCATCTCCATGGACCTCATCGGCAGCGAAGCGATGATCAGGGCCCTGCTGCCGTACGACCGGGATCTGCGCGCCCGTTACATGCTCGGCCGGGTCACCCAGGCGCTGAACCGCTTCGCCCTGGCCAAGGTCGACTCGACCGACAACTCCATCCAGGTGCACCGCCTCGTCCAGGCCGCCGTGCGCGACAGCATGGACGAGCAGAAGTTCGACGACACCATCCACGAGGTGCACCGCATCCTCGCCGCCGCCCGGCCGCCCGAGGAGGCCCTGGACGACCCCGCCCAGTGGCCCGGCTACGAGGTGATCTGGCCGCATCTGACGCCCTCGAACATCCGCAACTGCTCGGAGGAGGACCCGCGGCAGCTGATGGTCCACCGCGTCCGCTATCTGTGGAAGCGTGGCGACCTGCACGCCGCCCGCACCCTGAGCACCCAGCTCAACGAGTTCTGGTCGGGTGAGTTCCCGGACGCCACCGACGAGCAGATCCTCAATCTCCGCTTCGAACTGGCGAACGTGCTGCGCTCACAGGGCCAGTACCAGGACGCCCTCGACCTGGACGAGAAGACCCTCGCCGACCAGCGGCAACTGCTCGGCGAGGGCCACCCGAGCATCCTGATCACGTCCGGAAGCTTCGCCGCCGACCTACGAGCGGTGGGCCGCTTCAAGGAGGCCCTGGAACTGGACCAGCGGATCTACCGGGGCTTCCGCGAGATCTTCGGCGAGGACCACCCGCGCAGCCTGACGTCCGCCAACAACCTCGCGATCGACTACCGGCTGGCCGGCCGGAGCGAGGACGCCCGCCGCCTCGACGAGGACACGGTCCGCCGCCGCACCGCGCTGCTGGGCCCGCGGCACCCGTACACCCTGACCACCAAGGGGCACCACGCCCGCGACCTGCGCGAACTGGGCGACTACGAGGCCTCGGTAGCGATTCTTCGCGAGGTGCGCGAGGGCTTCAAGAAGGTCCTCAACCCGAACGTGCCCGAGGTGCTGCGCGTCGACAAGAGTCTCGCGGTCTCCCTGCGCAAGGGCGGCCACACCGCGGAGGCGCTGCGGATCACCCAGGAGACCTGGGACACCTACGCCCTCTACCACGACCGCTACGGCAGCACGATCCCCGAGGCGCTGGCCTGCGGGCTCAACCTCGCCGCGGACTACTTCGCCACGGATCCGGAGAACGGCGCCGGGCGGGCGGTCGAACTGGTCGACGAGGTGCTGGAGGGCTACAAGAACATCTTCGGGCGCGAACACCCGTTCGTCATGTACTGCCTCAACAACCTCTCCATCTACCGCCGGGCCCTGGGTGAGGCGGAGAAGGCCGCCGAACTCGGTGAGCAGGCCCGCGATGCCCTCGCGGAGGACCTCGGGGACGACCACCCCGCCGCCTTGTCCGCCGGTCTGAATCTCGCCAACGCCTACGGCGACCTGGGGCTCCACGACCGGGCCGAGCAGTGGGAGCGGACGGCCATCGAGGGCCTGCGCGCCCGGTTCGGGGCGGATCACCCGGACGTCCTGGTCAGTACCGGGAACCTTGCCGTGACCCTGCGGGGCATGCGGCGGGTGGGCGAGGCCGAACGGCTCCAGCAGCAGGCGGAGGCCAAGCTGTCACAGCTGCTGGGCGACGCCCATCCGGTCACCGAGTCCGTCCGCGCCGGGCGCAGGGTCGGCAGGGACCTGGAGCCGCAGCAGACGTGACCTCAGTCCGGGGCCGGGGCCGGGGCCCGCGTCGGGAGTGGAGCCGGGGCCTGCCCTCGCGGGGAGGCCCCTGGTTGAGGCCCAGCTCAGGGCCTGGGGCAGCACCCGCAGCGCACCGGAGTGGGCGGGCGGCGGCCCGCTCTGCTCGACCGACAGCCGTCGGCCGTCCGAGGCGTGCCCCGTTGGCTGCATCGCCATCCCCTGTCGTCCCGTCCCGGCCATGTCCCGCCGATCCCCGCCTCCGCCTGTCGTCAACCGCCGCGGCGGCACGGGCTTCGCACCGCGTCCGGCTTCGGTGGGGAACACCGGGGAGGCCACACCCAGGGGCGCCGGGCACGCGGGCCGAGGGTGGCTCGGGGCGGGTTGGCGTGCCGTACGGAACACCGTCGTCGTACGGCACGCCACGGGCACGGGCACGGGCACGGGCATAAGAGATGACGTCGTCGTACGTCGTGGAGCTACGCATCGCCGGATACACGAACCGTGGAACCCCGCACCGTGGAACCGCACTCCGCCTAGTCGTCGCACGGCCAGGCCGGCCCTGTTTCGTGACGCTCCGTCGGCCGCGGCTCTGCACCGGGAACGCGCGGGCCCCACTCGACCCGGGCGCGGGCCGGAACGGGTCTGGGCGGACTACACCGCCACCAGCGGCGCGTCCTCGCGCCACTTCAGGATCTTGTCGAAGCTGACGATCGCGCCGCCGTGGCCCGGTTTGTTGCCGATGTGGACGTGGTCGGCGAGTTCGCGGATGAGGCAGAGGCCGCGGCCGTTCTCGGCGTCGGTGTGGGCCGGGCGGACCGGGTGGCGGTGCGGGAAGCCGGGGCCGGAGTCGGTGACCTCGATGCGACACTTCTCGCCGTCCAGGTAGGCGGTGACCCGGTACGCCTCGGTGGTCGCGTCGGCCGCGACCGCGCCGCCGTGCTCGACCGCGTTGGCGCAGGCCTCGCTGAGGGCGATGGAGAGGTCGTAGGACACGTCCGGGTCGACGCCCGCCGTCTCCATCGTGCCGATCAGCAGTCGCCGGGCGAGCGGCACGCTCGCAGCCTCACGCCGCAAATGGAGTGACCACCAGATGCTCATGCTCCAGCCTCCTGGCCGCGGCTCGACATACCGTTACGTATTGCCGCCGAGGGCGGTGCGCAATCGCCCGGAAGCCGTCTCTCCGCCCATACGGCGGATGCGTCCACCTCACAATCGGTGTATGCGGAGCGAACCCTTCCGAATCACCCTTCACTCTCGCCACTCCGACCCACACCTGTTCAGGGACGCCGGCAACCGCGCGGGGCGGGGACAGGGGCGGCCACGCGTGCTTCAGGAGCGCGAGGAACTGCGCATCTTCCAGGGCCACGGCGAACTACTGCGCACCTTTCAGCGGCGCGGCTGTCAGGGGCGCGGCTGTCAGCGGCGCGGCTGTCAGCGGCGCGGCTGTCAGGGGCGCGGGGAACTGCGCATCTCTTAGGGGCGCGGGGAACTGCGCGACAAGCCACACACGACCCGCACCCGCCATCTGCGCCCCACCCCCACCCCCTACCGCGCCCGAACGCCCACCTGAACACCGGCCCCGTCCCCCCCGTACCTCCCCTCATGAACCCGCCGAACCCAGCGGAGCGCCCCGGTGCGATGATGAGCCCGCCATGACTGCCCCCCACCCACGCCGGCCAGGCGCCCCGCGCCGGTCGCGCGCCGGAGGTGATCTCCGGGTTCTGCGGGCCGCGGTGTTCGCCGCGGTCTGCGTCGTGCTGGCCGGGGCCGGGCACGCGCTCGCCTCGTGCGCGACGATCCCGCTGTGGAGCCTGGGCGTCGGGTTCGTCGGCGTCTTCTCCGTCGCGGCCGCGCTGTCCGGACGGGAACGCTCGCTGCCGGGCATCGCGGCAACGCTGGCGGTGGGCCAGACCATGTTGCACATTCTGTTCGGGCTGGGCCGGCACGGGGCGACGGCCGCGTCGCGGACCACGGAGACCATGGACGCGGTGCTCGTCGAGCGCGCCGCCCGCTTCGTGTGCGGCACGACCGCGGCGGCCCTGAGCCCCGCGCAGGCCCAGCGGATCCTCGTCGAGGCCGGGGTCGGCGGCACGCACACCGCGCACGATCCGGCGGACGCCATGACGACCGCGGCGGGCTCGTCCGCCGCCCTCCTGCCGTCCCTGCCCATGCTGCTCGGCCATGTACTCGCGGCCGTCGCCGCCGGGTGGATGCTCCGCCACGGCGACCTGGCTCTGCTGCGCCTGGCCCGGCTGCCGGCCCAGGAGCCGCTCGTACGGTCCCTGCGTGGGGCGCTCGCGCTGGCGCGGGCCCTGCGGTCCGGGCTCCCGAGTGCGCCGGAGGCCGTTTCACGCGCCCCGCGCGCCGTGTACGCGGCGCCCGCGGCCCCGCGGACGACCGCCCTCCAGCACACGCTCGTCCGGCGCGGCCCGCCGACCGCCGCGCCCGCCTGCACCCTCGCCGCCTGACACGCCGCGCGCTCACTCCACGCCACACCTCGGAGGGAAGACCGCGTCGTACGGCGCCGAGAGGCACGCGCTTCCGCTACCGGCTCTCCGCCTCGGCTGCCGGCTCTCGGCGCGCGCCGCCCCCTTCCTCTCTTCTTCCTCACTCACTGTGGAGTGTCACCAGTCATGAAGGTTTCTCGTATCGCCGCCGTCGGCGCCCTCGCCGGTTCCGCCGTCCTCCTTCTGTCCGGCCCCGCGTTCGCCCACGTCAGCGTCGCGCCGGAGGGCCCAGCGGCCAAGGGCGGGTACGCGACCGTCAACTTCAAGGTCCCCAACGAGCGCGACGACGCCACGACCACCAAGCTCGAGGTCAACTTCCCGACCGACCACCCACTCGCCTCGGCCCAGCCGGAGGCCATCCCCGGCTGGAAGATCCAGGTCACCAAGGCCAAGCTCGACAAGCCGGTCGAACTGCACGGCGAGCAGATCGACGAGGCCGTCTCCAAGATCACCTGGACCGCATCCGGCGACGGCATCGCGGCTGGCTTCTTCCAGAAATTCCCGGTCTCCATCGGCCAACTCCCGGAGAACACCGACGAACTGGTCTTCAAGGCCATCCAGACGTACTCCAACAAGGAAGTCGTCCGCTGGATCGAGGTACCGAAGGACGGCGAGGAGGAGCCCGACAACCCGGCGCCCGTACTCGCGCTGTCGGCCGCGTCCGAGGACCACCACGGCTCGTCCGCCGCCTCCACCGCCGCCGACGAGTCGGAGGACGCCGCAGACGCCGAGGCCGCGTCGAACGAGACGGCCGCCGCGCCCGCCGACACCAGCGACACCACCGCCCGCGTACTCGGCATCGTCGGCATCGTCGTCGGCGCCGCGGGCGTGGCGTACGGCGTCCTGGCCAGCCGTCGGCGCACGAACGCCTGAGCCTCCGGCTTCTCGGCCCTTTCCCCTCGGCGCGCACGGGGCCCCGTACAGAAGTCCGTACAGAACTCCGTACACAGGACTGTCCGCGACGGCGTACGCCCCCGTGCGCGCCGGGGCTCGAACATATGGGACATTTTTCTATGCGCACGAACACGAAGAAGAAGATCGCGGCCGGCGCCCTGCTCGTCGCGGCCGTCCTCACCCTCTCCGCCTGCAGCACGGGCGACGACTCCACGACGTCGGTCGCCGAGGTCTCCGACACCGGCCCGCGGAAGCCCGCCACGGTCCTCGACCAGCCGTTCACCAAGCCGGACCTGGTCCTCACCGACACCGCCGGCAAGTCGTACGACCTCCGCAAGGAGACCGAGGGCAAGCCGACGCTGATCTACTTCGGCTACACCAACTGCCCCGACGTCTGCCCGCTGACCATGAACAACCTCGCGGTCGCGAAGAAGGAGATGGCGAAGAAGCTGTCGAAGTCGGAGCTGGCAAACCTCCGGCTCGTCTTCGTCACCACCGACCCGGAGCGGGACACCCCGGCGGAACTCGGCAAGTGGCTCAAGGGGATCGACTCCGAGATCGTCGGCCTGACCGGTGACTTCGACGAGATCCAGGCCGGCGCCCGCACCCTCGGCATCTCCATCAACCCGCCGACCAAGGACAAGAACGGCAAGACCATCTCCGAGCACGGCACCCAGGTCATCGCGTTCTCGCCGAAGACCGACGGGGGCTATGTGCTGTACGACGAGGAGGCCACCGTGCAGGACTACGAGAAGGACCTGCCGAAACTGCTCAAGGGCGAGAACCCGTGAGACCACTCGCCGGACCCGTCCTGATCACCGCCGCCGCGCTCGTCCTGACCGCGTGCGGTTCCTCCGACTCCTCTTCTTCCGCCGCCTCCTCCGCAGCGAAGCTGTCCGTGAAGTCCGCCTACATGCCGCAGCCCGTCACGGACTCCCTGGCCGCCGGTTTCCTCGTCATCGAGAACGACGGCGGTACGACGGACGAGCTGACCTCCGTCACCAGCGACATCGCCCAGGACGTCACCGTCCACGAGACGACCGGGCAGTCGATGCAGGAGGTCGCGGGCCTAAAGGTCCCCGCCGACGGCGAACTCGTGCTCAAGAGCGGCGGAAACCACCTGATGTTCGAGAACCTGAAGCGCAAGCCGAAGGAAGGCGAGACGGTGGCTCTGCGGTTGAACTTCACCAAGTCCGAGGCCATCACGGTCGAGATGCCAGTGAAGTCGGCGACGTACCAGCCGACCAGCGGGCACTGAGGGAGGTAGCACCGTTGAGCCGGTTGAGGCCGTTGCTGTTGCTGTTGTTCGCCACCGTCGGGGCGCTGCTCGCCGGTACCGCGCCCGTCTCCGCGCACGCCGCGCTGACCGGCAGCGACCCACAGCAGGGGTCGGTGGTCCAGGAGGCACCTGACCAGGTGTCGCTCACCTTCTCCGAGAACGTCGCGATGTCCGACGGCTCGGTGCGCGTCTACGACCCCAAGGGCAAAGAGGCCGACACCGGCGAGGTCACCGACCTGGGCGGCAACAGCTACGCGGTCGGGCTTCACTCGGGCCTGCCCGACGGCACGTTCACCGTGACCTACCAGGTCGTCTCGGCGGACAGCCATCCCGTCTCCGGCGCCTTCGTCTTCTCCGTGGGGGCACCCTCCAAGACGACGGTCGCGGTACCCGAGCAGGAGGCCGGCGGTGGGGTCGTCGGCGGTCTCTACGGGTTCGCGCGCTACCTCTCGTACGCGGGTTTCATCCTGCTGGTCGGCGGCGCGGCCTTCGTGCTGGCCTGCTGGCAGCGCGGTGCCGGGGTACGGCCCGTGCAGCGGCTCGTGGTCTCCGGCTGGCTCGCGCTGACCACCGCCACTCTCGCGATGCTGCTCCTGCGCGGCTCCTACACCGGCTCCGGAAAGCTCGGAGACATCTTCGACCTGGACCTCCTCGGCCAGGTCCTCCAGACGAAGACGGGTGCCGCCCTCGTCTCCCGCCTCCTGCTGCTCGCCGCGGCGGCACTGTTCATCGCGGTGCTGTTCGGGGCGTACGCGCGACGGGACGAGGACGTCGAGGACGAAGAGGACGAAGAGGGGACCGAGGAGGTCGGCGCGGAGGCCGAGGAGGTCGGCGCGGCGATCGGTGAGGGTGCCGCTGGGGCCGAGGAGGATTCTCGGAGCCGGACCGCCTCCGCCGCCCGTGACGCCTCTGGGAACGACGCCTCCGGTGGGAGCACTTCCGGGGGGGCCGAAGACGCCTCCGAGGACGAAGAGGCCGACGACGAATCCCACCACCGGGACCTCACCTTCGGGCTGGCCGTCGGTGGGGGCGTGGTCTCCGCCGGTCTCGCCGCGAGCTGGGCGATGGCCGAGCACGCCTCGACCGGCATCCAGACGGGCATCTCGATGCCCCTCGACATCCTGCACCTGCTGGCGGTCGCCGCCTGGCTGGGTGGCCTGGCGACCCTGCTCGTGGCACTGTTCCGGGCGCCCGTCGACGCGCAGATCGAGACCGCGGCCGTACGACGGTTCTCGCGGGTCGCGTTCGGCAGCGTGCTCGTACTGACCGCGACCGGGATCTACCAGTCGTGGCGCCAGGTCGGCACCTGGTCGGCGCTGACCGGCACATCGTACGGGCAGTTGCTCCTCGTGAAGATCGGCCTGGTCGCCCTGCTCGTCGGGATCGCGTGGATCTCGCGCCGGTGGACCGCGCAGTTGACGGATGCACCGGCCACGGTGGAGGCGGAAGCCGCAGTGGAGAAGGAGCCGGCCGCCGCGCACGCCGGCGGCGGCTCCGGGCACGCCACCGATGGCTCCAGGCACGCCACCGGTGGCGGCTCCACGCAGATCGCCGAAGACAGCTCCACGCGACGCGCCGGCGGCGGCTCCGAGAAGGCCACCGGCGAAGGTTCCGAGCGGGCCGCTCAGCTCGCCCGGCAGCAGGCGGCGATGGCGAGCGCGCGTGAGAAGCGGAGGCGGAACGCCGATCCGGGCCGTACGGGTCTGCGCCGGTCGGTGCTGGCTGAGGCGGGGGTCGCCGTCGTGCTGCTCGCCGTCACGACGGTGCTGACGGCCACCGAGCCGGGGCGCACGGTGGAGGAGGCCAAGGCGGCCAACGCGGCCGTGACGCAGGAGGACGAGACGTCAGGGGCGCTGGCGCTGGACATGTCGTTCGACACGGGGGGCAAGAACGGCAAGGGCGTGGCCCGGCTGCAGATCGACCCCGCGCGCGTGGGCGCCAACGAGATGCACGTCTATGTCCAGGGCCCCGACGGCAAGCCCTTCGACGTCCCCGAGGTGCAGGTCGCCTTCACCCTGGAGGCCAAGGAGATCGGCCCCCTGCCAGTGGTCCCCGACCGCGTCACCACCGGCCACTGGACAGCGAACGGCGTGCAGATCCCCATGGCGGGCGACTGGAGGATCGAGATCACCGTACGGACATCTGAGATCGACCAGGTGACCGTCAGCAAGAACGCGAAGATCGGCTGAAACACATCATGGCTGACCAGGACCTTGCCGAAGGAAACTCCGCCGCCCCTGAAGGGGCGCGGGGCGGTGGTGAACACGCCGCTACCGCCGCGCGAGCGACGACGAACGACTCGCAGCCGCCGTCCGGCCTGTCGGAGTCACGGCGAAGCGGCGACACCCCACCCCCTGGTGGAACGATCTCGCGTCGCCTCCTGCTGGGCACCGCCGGCGCGACCGGTCTCGCGCTGGGCGCGGCAGGCGGCGCCGCCGGATACGCGGCCGGGTCCTCCTCCTCGCCCTCCTCGACCGAGAAGGTCACCCCTCTGTCCTCCCTCGGCGCGGGGGAGGTGAGGTTTCACGTGAAACATCAGCCGGGAATCACCACCCCTCTCCAGGCCCGCGGCCACCTCGTCGCGTTCGACCTGGCCGCCGGGGCAGGGCGCAAGGAGGCGGCCACTCTGCTGCGGCGCTGGTCGGACACAGCCCGGCGGCTGATGGCGGGCGAGGCGGCGGCCCAGGACGACACGGACATCGCCCGTGACGCGGGACCGTCGTCGCTGACGGTCACCTTCGGCTTCGGGCACAGCTTCTTCGCCCGTACCGGTCTGCAGAAGCAGCGCCCGGACTCTTTGGACCCGCTGCCCGACTTCTCCTCGGACCAGCTCGACAGGACGCGCAGCAACGGCGATCTGTGGGTGCAGATCGGGGCGGACGACGCGCTCGTCGCCTTCCACGCCCTGCGCGCGATCCAGAAGGACGCGGGCAGCGCGGCACGGGTGCGATGGCAGATGAACGGCTTCAACCGTTCGCCGGGCGCCACGGCCCACCCCATGACGGCACGCAACCTGATGGGGCAGATCGACGGCACCCGCAATCCGAAGGCGGCCGAGTCCGACTTCGACGAGCGGATCTTCGTGCCCGCGTCCGCCTCACCGGCCACCTCCGGCGACCCGGCGTGGATGGCGAACGGCTCCTACGCCGTCGTACGCCGCATCCGCATGCTCCTCGACGACTGGGAGCAGCTGTCGGTCAAGGAGCAGGAGGACGTCATCGGGCGCCGGAAGTCCGACGGCGCGCCGCTGAGCGGGGGCGGGAAAGCGACCGAGACGACCGCGATGGACCTGGAGAAGACCGACTCCCAGGGCAATCTCCTCGTCCCGATCAACGCGCACGCCCGTATCACCCGCCCCGACCAGAACGGCGGCGCGGCCATGCTCCGCCGCCCGTTCTCCTTCCATGACGGCATCGACGCGAAAGGTGTCCCCGATGCCGGTCTCCTCTTCGTCTGCTGGCAGGCCGACCCCCTCCGCGGCTTCGTCACCGTCCAACGCAAACTCGACCGCGGTGACGCCCTCTCCAAGTTCATCCGCCACGAATCGAGCGGCCTCTTCGCGGTACCGGGGGGCGCGGCGGAGGGAGGGTACGTGGGGCAGGGGCTGCTGGAGGGTTAGCCGACTGGAGGACTACCGGGCTCGCACCGGACGCCCTGTTCCTGACTGGGGAGGGTGGGTGCGGCGGCACCCGGCAAGCGCCGGTGAGCCAACCCACCCCCGCCCGGTCCCCACCGTTGGGTGCCGGGAGGCGTGAGGGCGCCCCCTGGGCCGTACGTCGCTCTCAGGGGCGGTGGAGCGAGATACGTGCGCCGGGGTCCCGCGAGGCCCATTAGGGTGAGTCCATGCCAGCCAGCTACGTGTACCTCGGCCCCGAGGGCACCTTCACCGAGGTCGCCCTGCGCATGCTGCCGGAGTCCGCGACCCGCGAACTCGTCCCGATGGTGTCCGTGCCCGCCGCACTCGACGCCGTCCGCAACGGCGAGGCCGAGGCCGCGTTCGTCCCGATCGAGAACTCCGTGGAGGGCGGCATCACGACCACGCTCGACGAGTTGGTCGCCGGCGCCCCGCTGATGATCTATCGCGAGGTGCTCCTCTCGATCACCTTCGCGTTGCTGGTCCGGCCGGGCACCAAGCTCTCGGAGATCAAGACGGTCACCGCGCATCCGGCCGCCCAGCCGCAGGTCCGCAACTGGATGAAGGCCAACCTCCCGTCCGACGTCGTCTGGGAGTCCGCCGCCTCGAACGCCGATGGCGCCCGCCTCGTCCAGGAGGGCCGTTACGACGCCGCCTTCGCCGGTGAGTTCGCGGCCTCGCGGTACGGCCTGCAGGCCCTGGAGACAGAGATCCACGACGCGGAGAACGCCCAGACCCGGTTCGTCCTGGTCGGCCGCCCCGCCCGGCCCGCCGCCCCGACCGGCTCCGACAAGACCTCCGTCGTCATCTGGCAGCGCGACGACCACCCCGGCGGACTGCGCGACCTGCTCGGCGAGTTCGCCGTCCGCGGCGTCAACCTCATGCTGCTGCAGTCCCGCCCGACCGGCGAGGGCATCGGCAACTACTGCTTCGCCATCGATGCCGAGGGCCACATCTCCGACCGCCGGGTGGCCGAGGCGCTGATGGGTCTCAAGCGGGTCTGCCTCCAGGTCCGTTTCCTCGGTTCGTACCCGCGTGCGGATGCCGCCACCGCGGAGGTCCGGCCCACTCCGACGGGCACCTCCGACGCCGAGTTCGTGGCGGCGGCGGACTGGGTGGCGCGCTGCCAGGACGGCCGGTTCTAGGACGGCCGGTCCGAGGACGGCCGGTCCGAGGACGGCCGCTGGTCCTACCTGCCTATTTTCTTTGTCCACAGAAGTTATCCACAGGGCGGCTTCTCGACCTGGGGACAAGTCGACAACACGGCGCCAGTCGGTCGACAAATCGCCTTCGTGAGCCTCGCCGTGTCCACAACCCTGTGGGTCACCCTTCGTCCACGCGTTTCCTCCAGTCAACCCGTTAGAGCGACCCATTTCCGTGCGAATCCACTCGAAAGTGGGCGTGCAGGTGGTTTGAGTCGGGAATCCTCAAGTCGCCGCCCGGCTTTCCCAACGATCTTCTCCGAAGTCCACAGATCTTTCGCACAGCCTGTGGATAACTCTGCTGGGCTGTGGATTTCTGTGGACGGCCGATCCCCAAGCCCCATACGACACAAGGGAGTCGAGTCAACCAGGCGCCACACCCGTGCCCTCTTTCAGGGAGTCGGCCCCCAATTCATTGACTTTCACCGGCATCCGCCATCGTCTGTCACCATGATCGACATTCATGTCAAACCACCACGGAAACGGCGTACCGCGAATTCAAGTCGTGGGCCGGAACCACACACCGGTAGCCTTGAGGGGTGATTGACCTTCGCCTGCTCCGTGAGGACCCCGACCGTGTGCGCGCGTCCCAGCGCGCCCGTGGAGAGGACGTCGCGCTCGTCGACTCCCTCCTGTCCGCCGACGAGCGGCGCAGGTCATCCGGCGTCCGCTTCGACGAGCTCCGTGCCGAGCAGAAGTCGCTCGGCAAGCTGATCCCCAAGGCCTCCGCCGACGAGAAGGCCGAGCTGCTCAAGCGCGCGGAACAGCTCAAGGCCGACGTCAAGGCCGCCGACGCCGAGCGCGACGCGGCCGACACCGAGACCCAGGAGCTCCTTCTCCAGCTCGGCAACCTCGTCCACCCCGACGTCCCCGTCGGCGGCGAGGAGGACTTCGTCACGCTGGAGACGCACGGCGAGATCCGTGACTTCACGGCCGAGGGCTTCGAGCCGAAGGACCACCTGGCGCTCGGCACGATCCTCGGCGCCATCGACACCGAGCGCGGCGCCAAGGTCTCCGGCTCGCGCTTCTACTTCCTGACGGGCGTCGGCGCCCTGCTCGAACTCGCCCTG
Source organism: Streptomyces sp. NPDC057474 (assembly GCF_042802555.1). Classification (NCBI taxonomy): domain Bacteria; kingdom Bacillati; phylum Actinomycetota; class Actinomycetes; order Kitasatosporales; family Streptomycetaceae; genus Streptomyces; species Streptomyces sp. NPDC057474. Next base: position 21,065 of record NZ_JBHVDX010000023.1, read on the forward strand.
GTCAACGCGGCGATCGCCCAGGCCACCGCGGCCGGCTTCACCCCGATGCTGACCCCGGCGCTGGTCCGCCCGCAGTCGATGGCCGGCACCGGCTTCCTCGGCCAGGCCGCCCAGGACGTCTACCACCTCGACAAGGACGACCTGTACCTGGTCGGCACGTCCGAGGTCGCGCTGGCGGCGTACCACATGGACGAGATCATCGACGCCGACCGCCTCCCCCTGCGCTACGCGGGCTTCTCCCCCTGCTTCCGCCGCGAGGCCGGCTCGCACGGCAAGGACACCCGGGGCATCTTCCGCGTCCACCAGTTCGACAAGGTCGAGATGTTCTCGTACGTCGCACCGGAGGACTCGCAGGCCGAGCACCAGCGCCTGCTGGACTGGGAGAAGCAGTGGCTGACGTCGCTGGAACTGCCCTTCCGCGTCATCGACGTCGCCTCCGCCGACCTCGGCTCCTCGGCCTCGCGCAAGTTCGACTGCGAGGCGTGGATCCCGACCCAGGGCAAGTACCGCGAGCTGACCTCGACCTCCGACTGCACGGAGTTCCAGTCGCGCCGTCTACAGATCCGTGTCCGTGACGGCAAGCAGGTCAAGCCGCTGGCCACGCTCAACGGCACGCTCTGCGCGGTCCCGCGCACGATTGTGGCGATCCTGGAGAACCACCAGCAGGCCGACGGCTCCGTCCGCGTCCCCGAGGTCCTGCGCCCGTACCTGGGCGGCCGCGAGGTGCTGGAGCCGGTAGCCAAGTGAGCGAAGCGGCTGCCACCGGGGGCTCCACAAACTCCGCGAAGACCACGGCGTCCGAGGTTTCCGAAGCGTCCGTGCGGCCCTCGGGCTTCCCGTACAAGCTGATCGCGACCGACCTCGACGGAACGCTCCTGCGCTCCGACGAGTCGGTCTCCCTTCGCACCCGTGAGGCGCTCGCCGCGGCCACTGCGGCGGGCGCCGCCCATATCGTCGTCACCGGCCGGGCCGTCCCCTGGACCCGCCACATCCTCGACGACCTCGGGTACCGGGGACTGGCCGTCTGCGGCCAGGGCGCACAGGTCTACGACGCCGGAGAGCACCGTCTGCTCACCGCCGTCACCCTGGACCGCCAGCTCGCCGCCGTGGCACTCGCCAAGATCGAGGCGGAGGTCGGCCCACTGCACCTGGCCGCCAGCCGTGCGGGCCTGGAGGGCGAGATACTGGTCGGCGCCGGGTACGCCCTCCTGCACGGCTCGCTCCCCACCACCCCGCTCACGGACGTGTCCGACCTCTGGGCGGCTCCGCTGAACAAGATCTACATACAGCACCCCACCCTGACCTCCGACGAACTGGCCGAAGCATCCCGTCAGGCCGCCGGCGGCTTCGTCACGGTCGCCATGGCCGGCGAGGGGATCGTCGAACTCCTCCCCCTCGGCCTCACCAAGGCCACCGGCCTCTCCGTCGCCGCCCGCCGCCTCGGTGCGAAGCGCACCGACACCATCGCCTTCGGCGACATGCCCAACGACATCCCCATGTTCACCTGGTCCACCCACGGCGTAGCCATGGCCAACGCCCACTCCGACCTCAAGGCCATCGCCGACGAAGTGACGTCCTCCAACGAGGACGACGGCATCGCAGAGGTCCTGGAGCGCTTGCTGAGCTAGTGCTGTGACCGGCATGGTTCCCGGCCTGATGGGCGGGGCAGTGGCGGTGCTGATCGAGAGGCGTTTTGAGCAGCAGCTGAGTAGGGTCTGCCGGATGACGCTCTCTCATGATGTGGCCGGAGACGGTCCTGTGCTGGTGCTGTTGCATTCCGGGGTGTGTGACCGGCGGATGTGGGATGCCCAGTGGCCGGCCTTGATCGATGCCGGTTACCGGCTGGTGCGCTGTGATCTTCGGGGCTTCGGTGAGACTCCAGCGCCGGACCGGCCTCACAGCGATGCCGAGGATGTGCTGGCCCTCCTGAACAGTCTGGGTATCGCGCAGGCGGCACTGGTGGGATCCTCGTACGGCGGGCACGTCGCTCTGGAGATCGCCGCGCAGTGGCCAGACAGTGTGAACGCCCTTGCGTTGCTCTGCTCCGCCCTTCCCGGGCATGAACCTTCTGCCGAACTGAACGCACTCGGCGAGCGCGAGGAAGCGCTGCTCGAGGCGGGCGACATCGCTGGCGCGACGGAGCTGATGGTCGCCACCTGGCTGGGCCCGGATGCCGACGAGACCGCCCGCGAGGCGGTACGCCAGATGCAACGACACGCCTTCGAGCTGCAGATGTCCGCTGCTGAGGAGTTCGAGCCAATAGAAGCCAAGATTGATCTGGCAGCCATTCAGGCTCCCTGCCTTACCGCGTCGGGGGCGCATGACCTGGCGGACTTCCGACAGATCGCAGCTCGGCTGCCGGATTTGCTCGCGAACGCCGAGCATGTCGAACTGCCTTGGGCAGGTCATCTGCCCAGCCTGGAGCGGCCATCGGCTGTCACCGATCTGCTGATCGGCTTTCTCAAGCAGAGCGTTCCTGTCAGTTGATCCTGCTCGCGGGGTGTCCTGTCACGCGGCGTCGGGGAGAGGGCGTCCGCCCCAGCGGATGCCCTTCTCGCTGCGGACGCGGGCGCGTTCGCGTCGTTGGGCGGCCAACACGCCGGATATTGGGCGTTCTTGTTGCGCCAGCGCAAGTACCGGTGCAACTCCCGCGTCTGGGCGATGTGGTTGGGATGGTTCGAGTTGGCGAGGGTGAACTGCCGCAGCGGCCCGAAGTGCGCCTCGATCGGGTTCGCCCAGGACTCGTCGTCGGGGTGAAGCACAGCTCGACCTTATTCCTGACTGCCCAGCGCAGGATGCGTGCGTTCTTGTGGGCGGACAAGTTGTCCAGGATCACGTAGATCGGGGCGCCGTCAGGACGCGCTGACCGGATGGTCTTGAGTGCGGCCCAGGTCGGATTGATCCCTTTGCGGCGCCGGTTGATGCCCCGGAGCGTCTCATCGCCGACCGAGTAGCAGCCGTGGAAGTACGTGACCCCGTGGGTGCGGTGGAGGATCGCCGGCAACCGGTCGGGCCTGCCCTCCTTCGCCCAGCAGGTTCCGGCGGTGGGGCGGATGCCGAGCGGCCCGAACTCGGCGAAGGCGAAGGTGCGATCGGGCCGCTCGTTGATCGCGTACTCGATCCGGTCCAGCTTGGTGTCGAAGTCCGGGTCGCTGGATTCCTTCCAGGTCTTGGTCCGCTGGAACGTCACGCCGCGACGGTGGAGAAGACAGCGCAGGGCCTCGCGGCCTATGCGTATCGGACGGGCGACATGGCGCCGCAGATGGTCCGCGAGTTTCCGGATCGACCAGCGGGGTGAAGGGCCTGCCGAGCTTGGTGGGACGGGTGGTGGCCGTCTGGATGACGAAGTCCTCGTCGTCATCGCTGAGCAGGCGGGGACGGCCTCCCGCCCAGCTCAAACCGCCGAGCACCGCAAGAACGGCCCCGAGGCCCAGCGCAGCCCGTGAGCCTCCCTGCACGTACCCCCGGCCCAAAAACCCGGCCACGTCACAGCGACAGCGAAGCGGCGGAGGATGCACGAATCGAACGTGCGCGGGCAAACCCGACCACGGCTTAGCAAGCCGGTGCCTTACCACTCGGCCAATCCTCCGGGTGGGCGGCCCACGCGAAGCGATTCGCGCGCTCGAAGCGGCCGCCCCGGGCAGCTCCCCGCTGGGGGGGGACGGACTCGACGGAGGGGTAACTACTCCGGAGCCCGCCGTGGGCTGCCCTGTCGGGAACTCGACGTACTGCGCCTGAAGGACAGCATCGGGTCGGGCTCCTCTCCCAGAACGTGGCGTCGGCTCGACCCGACGACCTGGACATCAACCACTGTGCCCGGCAGCCGAGTTGCCCGCCACCGAATATCCGTCGCACGGGCCACCCCTGCTTTTCGGCCCGCAGGGCCGTGTCCGCCGCTCGGGGCGGTCACCGGCGGCGCCACCTGCGGCGTCGCGCTTTGCTGAAGAACCACCCCGCGGGCGGCTCGTCCGAGCGCCAGGGCTGGGGGTCGGGGGCCTGTTGCCGCCAGCGCGCCGCGAGCATCCGGGCCCGCGCCGACGGTTCGGCCGTCTCGGCGGACCGTATGAAGTCAGCGTCCAGAACGATGTCGTCCCAGACATCCTCGCCCGCGCTCCCGCCACCGGCCTCGGCGCCGACTCCCGGCCCCGATATGGATGCGGAGCCACCCTTGGCACCCGGTCCGCCCCCAACCGTGCTGTCGGTCACCGCGCCCTGCGCCTCGCCGCCGTCGGGCGACACCTCCGTTGCCATCCACGCTCCTCCTGCCGCCTGGCCGCGCTTCCTGGCCGTGTATGCCCCTTCGCTTCCCCCTTGCGCCAGTGTGCCTGGGCGTAGGTGAAGCCCCTGTCAAGATCAAGGAAGGGTGTGCCTCCGGGGCCGAGCGCCCCGGAGGGTTCCGTCACTCCTCGCCGGCCAGCTTCAGCGTCCGCAGCTTCTGACCCGCATACCAGGTAGCGCCCGCCGTGACGACCGTCAGGAGGACTACCGCAGTCGGCAGCCCAACGTCGGAGGTCACGAGGTCGCCGTCGGTGACCCTTTGGGCGACGGCGAGCGCCCACTGCTGGACGCTGAGCGTGCGCGCTCCGTCCACCAGGGACCCGAAGAGGGTCTCCCAGACGAGCGCGTACACGAGTCCGAAGACAACCGCGTGCCGGGTGACTGTCCCGAGGAGCAGGAACATCGCCGCGTACGCGATCGAGGCGACCAGCGCCGCCACCGTGTAGGCGACCGCGATCTGCTGTCCGTTGCCGTTCAGGATCAGGCCCGCGAGCAGTGTCGGTATGGCCGAGAACGCCATGGTCACCGCGATCGCCACGATCAGCTTGGTGAAGATGATCGTCGGCCGCTTCACCGGCTTGGCCAGCAGATACACCACGGAACCGTCGTCGATCTCCGGCCCGATCGCGCCCGTTCCCGCGATGACGCCGATGATCGGCACCATCGTGGCGAGCGCGAACCCGCCGAGAAGGTCCGCGGCCACCTGGTCATCGGCGCCACTCAGGGCGCGCACGGCCACGGAGAGCACGATCAGCAGGGCGGGCAGCGCGCTGAGAATGAGGGCCCGGCGACGGCCGAGCAGGGCCCGGTAGGTGAGCCGGGCGACTGTGGGGTCGTACATCTTCGGCCTCCTACGCCGCGACGAGATACGAGAAGACGGACTCGAGGGACTCGTCCGACGGCGAGACCGTGAGCAGACGGATGCCGTGGTCCCGGGCCACCCTCGGCAACAGCGACGTGAACCGGCCGAAGTCGACGGCCTGGATGCGCAACGCGCCTTCGGCCAGGTCCACTTCGATCCCGGCGGTCGACGGGTCGGCGATCAGTGCGGCGGCCAGGGCCCGGTCGTCACTGGAACGCACCAGATAGCGGTGCGGGCGGTCGGTCATCAGGCGGCGAATGCGCCGGAAGTCGCCGCTCGCCGCATGCCGCCCGGCGACGACCACCTCGATGTGGGCCGCCAACTGCTCGACCTCTTCGAGGATGTGGGACGAGAACAGCACCGTGCGGCCCTCGTCGCCCATGCGCCGGAGCAGATCCATGAGCTGCATGCGCTGACGCGGGTCCATGCCGTTGAACGGCTCGTCCAGCAGGAGCAGGGACGGTTCGTGGACCAGCGCGGACGCCATCTTCACGCGCTGACGCATGCCCTTGGAGTACGTCGAGATCTTGCGGTCCTGCGCGTACTCCATCTCCACCGTGGCGAGCGCCCGCTGGGCGGCCTTCGCCCCCAGGCCGTGCAACTCGGCGTTGGCGACGACGAATTCGCGTCCCGTGAGGAAGTCGTACATCGCCTCGCGTTCGGGGACGATGCCGATGTGCTTGTAGATCTGCTCGTTGCGCCACACCGGCGTGCCGTCGAGGGTGACGGAGCCCGTGGAGGGGGCGAGGAAGCCGCCCATCATGTTGATGAGGGTGGACTTGCCGGCGCCGTTCGGGCCGAGCAGGCCGGTGACACCGGGGCCGATGGTCATCGTGACGTCGTTGACCGCCACCACGTTGCCGAACCAGCGTGAGACGTGGTCGATGTTGAGCGTGGTCACAGCCCGACCTTTCGGTAGCGGCGCATCAGCAGGCCGTAGGAGCCGGCGATGAGACCCAGGACGACGAGGAGGTAGAGGGCTCCCTGCCCGCTGGAGGGCCCGTGTCCGCCGGGGAAGGCGGAGGTGGCGCCCAGGAAGGCGGTCTGTACGCCGTCTATCAGCGTGATGGGCGAGAAGAGGCCGAGCCAGGGCACCGCGTCGGCGCTGGACTGCACATCGGCGATGGCCTGGACGACGGACACGGCCCCGTAGGAGATGGTCAGGACGGCGATGACGGCCGCGATGCCGAAGCCGCGGCGCGGAGTGACCGCCGAGATGACCAGGCCGATGCCGGCGAAGAGGAGCGACAGCAGTGCCACGGACACCAGTCCCTGTGCCAATCCCTTGGTCTGGTCGGTGAAGTCGAACTCGGCCAGCAACGCGCCCACATAGAGCACGAGCAGGGGCACCGCGGTCAGGATGAAGAGCGCCGAGGTCAGCGCCGCGAACTTCGCGCGGACGTAGTCGGCGGTCTCGATCGGGCGCGAGAAGTACAGCGGGACGGTCTTGAAGCGCAGGTCGCGCGAGACGGACTGCGGTGCCTGGGAGGCGACGTACAGGCCGATGACGGCCTGCATGATGACCGCGTACTCGGTGTACTTGATGGGCAGGTCCTTGATGGGCAGGCCCTGGGCCTGGGTGGCGATCGCGACCGCCACCATGATGGCCGCCGGCACGCACATCACCGCGAACAGCAGCATGGGCAGCACCTTGGACTTGGCCGAGCGGCCCAGTCCGTAAGCGCCGCGCAGGGACTGCGAGTACAGCGAGCGGCGGGCGTAGGCGCGGCCGAGGCGCGGGCCGTCGTACGAGCGGTATCCGATGTTGTGGATGCGGCTCTGCTCGCCCGTGCGCGCGGGCTGTCCACCGGCGAGGGCCGGTGCCTGTGCACCGTGCTGCTCAACCGCCATGGCCGACCGCCTCCTTCCCTGTGTCCTGGGCGCTCCGGGTGCCCGTCTGCTCGTCGTTGTCCTGGAAGACCTCTGCGATGTGGTGCCTGCGCTGCTCCATGCGGACCAGGCCGAGGCCCAGGTCGGCGACGACGTCGCGGACCAGGTCGTAGGTCTCATCGCCCTGGGCGGTGAGCAGCAGGATGTGCCCGGCGCCCGGGAGGCCGCTGCCGTCGGCGACGGTCACCCCGTGTGCGTGGAGCGCCTCGCGCAGAGCGCTGGTGCCGTCAGGGTGCTCATCGCTGTCGGTGACCTCGATCGCGAGGGTCGCCGTGCTCTGGGTGAAGTCCCTGGTGGAGCTGGACCGCAGGAGCTTGCCGCCGTCGACCACGACGACGTGGTCGCAGGTGCGCTCCAGCTCGCCGAGCAGGTGGGAGGTGACCAGGACCGAGATGCCGAAATCGGTGTGGATGCGGCGGATCAGGCCGAGCATCTCGTCACGGCCGACCGGGTCCAGGCCGTTGGTCGGCTCGTCCAGGAAGACCAGCTGCGGGTCGTGCACCAGGGCCTGGGCGAGCTTCACCCGCTGTTTCATGCCCGTGGAGTAGCCGCCTATGGGGCGGTATCGCTCCTCGTACAGGCCGACGTGGCGCAGGGTGTCCGCGGTGCGCTCGCGCGCGGCGGTCGGCGGGAGTCCGGACATGCGGGCCATGTGCACGACGAACTCGGTGGCCGAGACGTCGGGCGGCAGGCAGTCGTGCTCCGGCATGTACCCCACGCGCTCGCGGATGTCGCCGCCCTTGGTGGCGACATCCAGGCCGAGCACCTCGGCACGGCCCTCCGAGGCGGGGGACAGACCCAGCAGGATTTTGATCAGTGTGGACTTGCCGGCGCCATTGGCACCGACGAGTCCCGTCACACCGGGTCCGATGTCCACGGAGAGCCGGTCAATGGCGGTCACCTTCGGGAACCGCTTGCTCAGGCTTTCGGTCGCGATCACAGTCACGATTTAGACATTAGGGGCGCGGGCCAGCGCGGTCATCACCCCGCAGAGCTGTCTCCGCGTCACCCTCGAGTCGTACGGGCCCGTAGGGGGACTCCACCGTCGGTCCCCCTAGGGGTCACCCTGAGGTCGAACAACCCGACGGAGCCGAGCCGCAGGGCAGCGGCCGTCATGAGATCGAACGACCGGCGTCGCTGTTTCGTGCCCGCGTTCGCTCCATGTCTTCGTGCTCGCCGGTTCTCCACAGCCCGCGCACACCCCTATTGACGCAGCCGCCAGTCACTGTCACATTCATTGGTGTCACATTGCGAACACGGACCGTAGTCGATGAAGACAATGGGGCAGTGACATGACCTCGGTACCGACAGGCGGGCTCACCGCGGAACTGCGGGGGTTCAGGCAGGTCCAGGCCCTCGCGTACGAGTGCGCGGAAGCCGTCGCGGCCCAGCTCGAGCCGGGCGTGACAGAGCGCGAGGCAGCGCGGATGCAGCGCCACTGGCTGCGCGAGCGCGGCGTGCGGGACTGGTTCCACCTGCCGTTCGCCTGGTTCGGCGACCGCACGACGTTCGTCGACTTCCGCATACCGCTGCAGTTCTTCCCCACCGACCGCCGTCTCGAAGCGGGCATGCCGTTCATCCTCGACATGGCCCCCGTATTCAAGGGCTGCACGGCGGACATCGGCTACTCGGGCTGCCTCGGGCCGAGTCCCCTCCACGACAAGCTGATGGCGGACCTTCGAGCGCACCGCGAGCTGATCCTGCGCGAGGTGCGCGAGCGACGGTCGCTGCGCGAGATCTACGTGGACGTGGACCGGCTCATGGTCCACCAGGGATATGCCAACCGGCATCGCGCCTATCCCTTCGGTGTCATCGCGCACAAGGTGGGCCGGGTGAAGGAACGCCGCTGGTCACCGCATGTGTTCGGGTTCGGCACACACGCGTTGAAGGGTCTGGCGGCCGACGCGCTGCACGGACACCGCGACGGCTGGTCGCCGCTGTGGTCGCCGTACCGGTTCTCCGACCACCCGCCGCAGCCAGGGCTGTGGGCGGTCGAGCCCCACCTCGGTTTCCGGGGCACGGGCGTGAAGTTCGAGGAGATTCTGGTCGTCACCGACTCCAGAGATGCCGAGGAGAGCGCGTTCTGGCTGGACGACGACCTGCCGCACGTCCGGCGGTGGGCGGAGGAGAAGTGCCGATGACCGGAGGGGGAGACGTGACGGATGCGGTGACGCTCGAAGGCGCACGGCAGCGCCGGGTGCGCGCGGACGGGGTCGAGTTGTGCGTCGCCGAGCTGGGCGACCCCGGGCAGCCGACCGTGCTGCTCGTGCACGGCTACCCCGACTCCAAGGAGGTCTGGTCCGAGGTCGCCGTACGGCTCGCGGAGCGCTTCCACGTGGTGCTGTACGACGTGCGTGGCCACGGAGGGTCGACGGCACCGAAGCCGTTGCGCGGCGGGTTCACGCTGGAGAAGCTGACGGACGACTTCCTGGCGGTCGTGGACGCGGTCAGCCCGGGCCGCCCCGTGCACCTTGTGGGGCACGACTGGGGTTCGGTGCAGGGCTGGGAGTTCGTGACGGTCGAGCGTACCGAGGGGCGCATCGCGTCCTTCACCTCGATGTCCGGCCCTTCCCTAGACCACATGGGGCACTGGATCAAGCGGCGGGCCAAGCGCCCGACCCCGCGCCGGATCGGTCAGCTCCTCGGCCAGGGCGCCAAGTCCTGGTACATCTACCTGCTGCACATGCCCGTGCTGCCCGAGCTCGCCTGGCGCGGCCCCCTCGGCAAGCGGTGGCCCGCCCTGGTCCGGCGGGCCGAGAAGCTACCCAAGGGCGACTACCCCAGCCCGTCGCTGCCCACGGACGCCGCCCACGGGGTATGGCTGTACAGGGACAACATGCGAGCTCGTCTGGCCCGGCCCCGTGACGACGCGTACGCTCACGCGCCGGTGCAGCTCATCACGCCTCTGGGCGACCAGTTCCTCTCCGAGCAGCTCTACGACGACCTGGAGTCGTGGGCTCCACAGCTCACCCGTCGCACCCTGCCCGCCAAGCACTGGATCCCGCGCACACGGCCCGATCAGCTGACGGCCTGGATCACCGAGTTCGTCACGGCAACCGAGGGCGGACGACCCGCGCCGGTGGCCACCGGGACGTACACGGACCGGTTCGGTGGGCAGTTGGTGCTGGTCACCGGCGCGGCCGGCGGCATCGGCCGGGCCACAGCCTTCGCGTTCGCCGAGGCCGGGGCACGCGTCATCGCCGTCGACGTGGACGCCGAAGGAGCGGCCCGTACCGCGGAGTTGTCCCGGCTGATCGGCGCGCCCGAGGCCTGGGCCGAGGCGGTCGACGTCTCGGACGAGCAGGCCATGGAGAAGCTCGCCGAGAGGGTCGCCACCGAGTACGGCGTGGTCGACGTGCTGGTGAACAACGCGGGGATCGGGCTGTCGGGGTCCTTCCTCGACACCACCCCCGACGACTGGCGGAAGGTCCTCGACGTCAACCTGTGGGGCGTGATCCACGGATGCCGGCTCTTCGGCAGGCAGATGGCCGAGCGCGGCCAGGGCGGCCACATCGTCAACACCGCCTCGGCCGCCGCCTATCTGCCCTCCAGGTCGCTGCCCGCGTACAGCACCTCCAAGGCGGCCGTCCTGATGCTGAGCGAGTGCCTGCGCGCGGACCTGGCCGGGCAGGGCATCGGGGTGTCGGCGATCTGCCCCGGCATCGTCAATACCAACATCACCTCGACCGCGCGCTTCGCCGGCGTCGACGCCGAGGAGGAGAAGCGTCGCCAGCGGAAGACCGCGAGGCTGTACGGACTGCGGAACTACCCGCCGGAGAAGGTCGCGGACGCCGTCCTGCGCGCTGTCGTCCGCAACCAGGCGGTCGTTCCCGTCACTCCGGAGGCCCGCTGCGGCCGCTTCATGTCCCGGTTCGCCCCGCGAGCGCTCCGCGCGCTCGCCCGACTGAAACCGCCGCTGTGAGCCCGCAGGACGAGCAGAACGAGAACGGGCCCTACGTGATCGCCCCGCGCAAGGTCTCCTTCGACTGGGAGAAGACCCCACTGCACCGGATCCCCGACGTGCCCACCGCCGTCCATGTCATCAATGTGCTGCACCTGCTGCTGCCGACGGGGGAGCGGTGGTTCGTGAAGGTCTTCAAGGAGGCGCTGCCGCTGGCAGCTGTCCAGATCTCTCGATCGGGTGATGATCGGACCTTGGGCTTACAAGGAAGGGGGCACGTCTCGGTAGCGTCGTTCGTGCGATCTGGCTGGTCGAACATTGGCGCCAGCGTGCGGGCCCCCGATCCACCGGAGAGATGGTTCAGGGCCTCCAACCGCCTGCTGGCTGCGTTAGTCAGACCAAGTCGTGAGGTGCCCCGACCCACCGGGGCCGGACCCGGACCGGCTCCGTGCCGCCGCCCGGTTGGAACGGTGCAGGGGGCAGGAGGCCCCCAGAGGGCGGTGAGCTGCCCCTGTACGCCCGGTGGTTCACAGGCATGGCGGTCTCCGCCTCCTCGACGCCACGCCTGCGGACGCGGGGGCGCCGCCTCTCCTGGACGTCACGACCCGAAGCTCGCCGGGCACCTGTGCTACTCGCTCGCCGCGAACAACCGCGCCGTACGCAAGCACCTGTTGCCCACGTGGAAGGAGCTCGGCGCGGCCGTCCCCCACTATCTGCGCAGGGCGGTCGAATATCTGGCGAGTTCGCCCGCGGCACGCACTGCGGCGGGTGCGATCGCACGGGCGGCGTCGGCGTCGGCGTAGCCGTAGACCGGCTGCACGGCAGCACGGGGGGCAGAAGGAGGCACGAGGACCGTGAACGTCGAACCGGCCGGGGCCGCGTATCGCATCGAGGATCTGGCGCACCGCAGCGGCGCCACGGTCCGGACGATCCGCGCCTACCAGGACCGCGGACTGCTACCTCGCCCCGAGCGACGCGGGCGGGCGAACATGTATTCGGACGCGCATCTGATCAGACTGCGCCAGATCGCCGACCTCCTCGACCGCGGCTACACCCTGGCCTCCATCAAGGAGCTTCTGGAGGCCTGGGACACGGGCCGCGGTCTCGGCGCGGTGCTCGGCCTGGCCGCGGAGGTCGACGGGCCGTGGACCGACGAGCAGGCCGTACGGATATCGCGGGTCGAGTTGGTCGAGCGATTCGGCGGCGTTCCGGACGAGGCAGCGGTGGCGGACGCGGTCGAGCTGGGTGTGCTGGAGCCGGCGCCCGGCGAGGAGGACCTGTTTCTCGTGCCGAGCCCCCAAGAGCTGGCCGTGGCAGCCGAGTTGCACGAGGCGGGGATACCGCTGTCCGCGATCGCGGGTCATCTACGGGAGTTGCGGGGACAGGTCGAGCACATCGCCACGCGTTTCCTCGAGTTCACCACCGAGCACGTGTTCGCTCGCTATCTCGGGCAACACCCGCCGCCGACCGAGGACGACGCGATCGAGGCGGCGACGCTCGTACGACGACTGCGGCCGCTTGCCCAGCAGACAGTGGAGGCGGAACTCGCCCGTGCGATGCGGCTGTTCGCCACCCGGCGGTTGCGCCGACACCTAGATTCGGATGCCCCTGCCGAGCCCGCGGAAGAGTCGTCTTCCGTACGGATCCCGGCGTCCACAATGCGAGCCGTGGAGAAGCTGGTTGGTCCGGAGCAGGCATCGGCCTTCATCACGGCGGCAGCCGAACGGGAGGTACAGTCGCGCACCTTGGACGCGCTTGCAGCAAATATGCGCGAAAGCCACAAAATTCAACAATCCCCCTGAATCCAATGGATGGTTGTCCACAGAATCTTCAATTACCCTGTGGATAACTCAACTTGGCTGTGGATCAAACATCCGGATCAAAATCAAGTGCGTGACGCGGGTCTCGCCAGGCACGCTGGCGGGATGAACGAAAGACGTACCGTGAGAGTGTCGAAGTACCTCTCGAAACACCTGCGACACCAGCCGAAGCGGATCGGGCTCACGCTCGACCAGGGCGGCTGGGTCGGGATCGACACGCTCATCGAGGCGGCCGCCGCCCACGGCTTCCACTTCACCAGGGCGGAGCTCGACCACGTGGTCGAGGCCAACGACAAGCAGCGCTTCGCCGTCGAGGGTGACCGGATCCGCGCCAACCAGGGCCACACCGTCGAAGTCGACCTCGGCCTGCCCCCGTCCACCCCGCCGCCGTACCTCTACCACGGGACCGTGGCGGCCTACCTGGGCGCGATCCGCGTCGAAGGCCTGCGCGCCATGAACCGGCACGACGTGCATCTCTCACCCGACCGCGAGACCGCCACCCGCGTGGGCGCCCGCCGCGGCCGCCCCGTCGTGCTCTCCGTCGACGCGGGTGCCATGCACCGCGACGGCCACGTCTTCCGCGTCAGCGACAACGGGGTGTGGCTGACCGAGGCGGTTCCGCCCCACTACCTGCGGTTCCCGGAGTCGCACTGAGCGGGACCATCCGACGGCTGCCCTTACGCTCGATGTATGAGTCTGCGTCTGAGCACCGTGATCCTGCCCTACCTCCGCTGGCACGAGGGCGGCCGTGACATCTGGCAGCGGGCCGAGCAGCTCGGGTTCCACACCACGTTCACATACGACCACCTGTCGTGGCGAACCTTCCGGGACGGGCCGTGGTTCGGCGCCGTGCCGACCCTGACCGCAGCGGCCGCCGTCACCGACCATATGCGCCTCGGCACGCTCGTGACCTCGCCGAACTTCCGGCACCCGGTGACCCTCGCCAAGGAACTGATCTCCCTCGACGACATCTCCGGCGGCCGGGTCACCCTCGGCGTCGGCGCGGGTGGCACCGGCTTCGACGCCACCGCGCTCGGCCAGGAACCGTGGACGCCACGCGAGCGCGCCGACCGGCTCGCCGAGTTCGTCCCCCTGCTCGACCGGCTGCTCACCGAGGACTCCGTCTCGTACGAGGGCGATTACTACTCCGCCCACGAGGCGCGCAACATCCCCGGCTGCGTCCAGCGCCCCCGGCTGCCCTTCGCGGTGGCCGCCACCGGGCCGCGCGGGATGCGGCTGGCCGCACGGTACGGGCAGGCGTGGGTGACCACCGGGGACCCCAAGCTGTTCGAGTCGGGCACCCCCGAGCAGTCGGTTCAAGCCATTCGCGGGCAGGTCGAGAAGCTGGCCGACACGGCCGCCGCGCTCGGCCGGGACGCGGCCCAGCTCGACAAGATCCTCCTCACCGGATTCACCCCTGACCGCGGCCGACCGCTGGAGTCGCTGGACGCGTTCGTGGACTTCGCGGGCCGCCATGCCGAGCTGGGCTTCACCGACGTCGTGATCCACTGGCCCATCCCGGACTCGGACTTCGCCGCGGACGAGAAGGTCTTCGAGCGGATCGCCATGGAGGCACCGGCCCAGCTGGCGTGAGAACGCCCCCGGACCATCACTGCGGCATCGCCGTAGCTGGGGTCGTCGTGGCCACGGTCGTCGTAGTTGGGACGGTCGTGGCCTGGCGCGCGCGACGAGTCGTACGAACACAAGGCCGACGGGCCACAGGTGCGCGCAGACCGCCGGCCGTAACAGCGCAGGCAGCGGGCGGCCCAGGGCAGTAATCACTCACCTGCGCAGGCGCCCGCACGACCGTACGCGCATATGCGCGACAATGGGGTCCGTGACCTCAGCGACGAGACAGCCCGAGACCCCGGCCCCGACCGTCCCGCTCCGGCTGATAGCCACGGATCTCGACGGCACCCTGCTCCGCGACGACAAGTCGGTCTCCCCCCGCACCGTCGCCGCCCTCGCGGCCGCCGAGGAGGCGGGCGTCGAGGTCTTCTTCGTCACCGGCCGCCCGGCCCGCTGGATGGACGTCGTCAGCGAGCACGTCCACGGCCACGGCCTCGCGATCTGCGGAAACGGCGCCGCCGTGGTCGACCTGCACGGCGGCCCCGGCGCACATCGCTTCGTCAAGGTCCGCGAGCTGGCGCGGGAGAACGCGCTCTACGCCGTACGACTGCTGCGCGAGGCTGCGCCGGGCACGGTGTACGCGGTCGAGCAGACGTACGGCTTCAACCAGGAGCCCGATTACCCCAAGCTCCACATGGAGATCCCCGACACCCTCGCGCCCGTCGAGAAGCTGCTGGCTCCGGGTGGTGTGGCCGACGGCGAGCCGGTGCTGAAGATCCTCGCGTACCACCCGTCGATCGACCCCGACGACTTCCTCGCCACCGCCCGTATCGCCGTCGGCGACCGTGCCACCATCACCCGTTCCAGCCCCAGCGCCCTGCTGGAGATCAGCGGACCGGGCGTCTCCAAGGCCAGCACCCTCGCCCTGTGCTGCGCCGAGCGCGGTATCTCCCACGAGGAGGTCGTCGCCTTCGGTGACATGCCGAACGACGTCGAGATGCTGACCTGGGCGGGTCAGTCGTACGCCATGGGCAACGCGCACCCGCACGTCCTCGCGGCGGCCTCGGGCCGGACCGTGGCCAACAACGAGGACGGTGTGGCGGTCGTGATCGAGCGGCTGCTGGCGGAACGGCTGTAGCCGCGACCGGCGAACCCACGACCGCCACTCCACGCACGACGGCCGCTCCACGCACGACGGCCGCTCCACCCACGACGGCCGCTCCACCCACGGCCGACCCCGTACCGGAGCACCCGGCTACAACCCCACCCCGTGCTTCCGCAGCCACGGCACGGGGTCCACGCCCGACCCCAGCTCCGGGGTGACCCGTACCTCGAAGTGCAGGTGCGGTCCGGTGGAGTTGCCGGTGGTGCCCGACTGGCCGATCCACTGCCCCGGCGCCACCCGTTCGCCCTGGTCGACGGTGACGGCGGCGAGGTGCGCGTACTGCGTGTAGTAGCCGTCCGCGTGCTCGACGACGATCTCGATGCCGAAGACGCCCCCGCACGACACCTTCACCACACTCCCCGCCCCGACCGCCCGCACCGGCGTACCGATCGGCACCGCGAAGTCCTGCCCGGTGTGCTGACTGGCCCAGCGCTCACCACCGCTGCCGTACCCGGCGGAGAGCTCGTATTTCTTCACCGGCGCGACCCACGCGCTCGTTGGCCCGCCGGCCGGCTGGTCCAACCGGGCGGCTCCCCGGCAGGTACCGGCCGCGACCGCCGCGTCGGCCTGCCCCTGGAGCGTCCACTGCGCCGCTTCGAGCTTCTGCTGGATCGCCTGCTTGATCCCGGCGAGTTCGGTCTTCCATCCCTCCAGCGCCCGCCACGCCGTCGCGGCCTTCGCCTCGTCCTCGGCGAGCCTCGCCTCCGCGCGGCGGCTCTTGGCCACGGCATTGTTGACCGCCAGATCGGCCTGCCAGACAGCTCGCTGACCGCGCATCAGCTCCTCCGGGTCCTTCGCGAGCAGCATCTGCGCGGTGTACGGCGCCCCGCCGCCCTCGCGGTACTGGGCGCGAGCGATCCGGCCGAGGTCGGCGTTCAGCACCGCGGTCTGCTTCCGCTCCCGCGCGAGCAGCGTCTCCAGCCGCTCCGCCTCCACCTTCTGCGCCGCCGCCGCCCGCCGCCCCACCTCGTACCGCTGCGTCGCGACCGCCGCTTCCTCGAACAGCCGCGCCACCTGGGCGCTGATCCCTGGCTCGCCGGGCGCGCCCGGCGGCCCACCGCCGTCGCTGTCGGCCGCCGTCGGCCGGGCCACGAGAACCGCCGAGGCGCACAGCAGCACGACGACGAACAGCGGGTGTCGACGAGAGAAGCGCATGTCAGCGATCCTGGCCCGGCCCGGCGCCGCAGTCCCGTTCGAGTCGTACGGCTGGGGGACGCAGTGCCCCGGACGGGCCAAAGTGTTGGGCTGAACAGGGACCCGACTGCGGGGTGTTCGGCGCGGAGGCTTGCGGGCGGGGCTGGTCAGTACGAGACGGGCCTGGTCAGGGAGACCGCGAAGGCAGGACATGGTCCCCGATCCCCGCCTCGTACCAACTGCCCCGCCCAGCGCATCTGTCTCCGTTCGGGGTTGCGGAGGCCGATGCGCCGCCCGCCCTCGGGGATGCCGCGTCGTTGCCCGCGACGGTCAGCCGTACGCCCGGCCGACCGTCCCGGCAGAACCGCGATGAGGTTCTCTCCGGTGAACCAGCGAGGCGCTCAGACCCCGGCCAGCAACTCCCCCGCCGCCTCCCGCTCCACCATCGCCCGCAAGGGGCCTTCGACCACGGCCAGTTCCGCGTAGGTTCCGCGCTGCACGACGTGCCCCTCCGCCAGCACGACCACCTCGTCCACGGCCTCGAGGCCTGCCAGCCGATGGGTGATCAGCAGGGTCGTACGGCCCTCGGTCGCGGCCAGCAGGTCCGCGGTGAGCGCGTCGGCCGTCGGCAGGTCCAGGTGTTCCGCGGGCTCGTCGAGGACGAGGACCGGGAAGTCGGCGAGCAGCGCGCGGGCGAGGGCGAGCCGCTGACGCTGGCCTCCGGACAACCGCGCCCCGTGCTCGCCGATCAGGGTGTCCAGCCCCTCGGGCAGTTCGTCGGCCCAGTCGAGCAGCCGCGCCCGCGCGAGAGCGTCCCGCAGCTCCGCCTCGCCCGCGCCCTTCCGGGCGAGCAGCAGGTTCTCCCGCACCGAGCTGTCGAAGAGGTGCGCGTCCTGGGCACACAGCCCCACGAGCCGCCGTACGGCGTCCCCGTCGAGCGCGTACGCGTCCACGCCGCCCAGCGTGTACGTCCCCTCGCGCGCGTCCAGGAATCGCAGCAGCACCTGTGCGAGCGTCGTCTTACCCGCCCCCGAGACGCCGACCACGGCGGTCCTGCGCCCCTCTTCGAGGGTGAGGTTTAGCCCGGCGAGCGCGTCTCGGCCCTGCCCGGCGTACCGCGCGCCGAGCCCTTCGAGCCGCAGCGGGAACGGCGACACCGGCGCCTCGGCCGGCTCCTCCGGTTCACGTACGGGGTCGGGGGCGTCCAGCACCTCGTACACGCGCTCCGCGCTCCTGCGCACCCGCTGGCGGAACTGGACGGCCAGCGGCATCCCCAGCACCGCCTCGAACGCGGCCAGTGGGGTGAGCACGACGACAGCCATGGCCACACCGCTCAGCCGCCCCTCGCCAACGGCCTGTGCGCCGAAGAGCGCGGTGGCGGCGACGGTGAGTCCGGAGACGAGCGCGGTGAGCCCGTCGCCGAGCGCGGTGGCCGTGGCGGCTCGGGAGGCGATCCGGGTGAGCACATGGTCGGCCTGGCGTGCCTCGGCGGAACGCGCGGGCAGGGCGCCCGCGACCGTCAACTCGGCGGTGCCGGTGAGCAGATCGGCCACGCGGGTGGCCAGCACCCCGCGGGCCGGCGCCAGTCGGTGCTCCGCCCGTCGGGCCACGGCCCCGGTCACGAGGGGCACGCCGGCCCCGGCGGCGAGCAGTCCGACGGCGAGAGCGGCACCGGCCTCGGGCAGCAGCCAGGCGGTGAAACCGACGGAGGCGGCGGAGACGGCCATCGCGGCCCCGGCAGGCAGCAGCCAGCGCACCCAGTAGTCCTGCAGGGCGTCCACATCGCCGACCAGCCGCGAGAGCAGATCGCCCCGCCGGGTCGTCCGCAGCCCGGCGGGCGCCAACCGCTCCAGCCGCCGGTAGACGGCCACCCTCGTGTCGGCCAGCATCCGCAGCACGGTGTCATGCGACACCAGCCGCTCCGCGTACCGGAACACTGCCCGCCCGATCCCGAATGCCCGCGTCGCCGTTACCGCGACCATCAGATACAGCACCGGAGGCTGCTGCGAGGCCCGTGAGATCAGCCACCCGGAAGTCGCCATCAGCCCGACGGCACTACCGAGCGCCAGGCTGCCGAGCAACAGGGCGAGGGCGAGCCGGCCCCGCCGCGGCCCGGCCATGTTGCGGACGCGGCCCAGTACACCCTGCCGTGAGGTGTGGGGCGACGTGTCGGGGCGAGGCACCACACTCCGGGTCTTCGCTCCTGCCCCTGCGCTCTCCCCAGCCGCCTCGAGTGGCGCACCTACGGCAGCAGTCTTCTCACCCGCCCCCGCACCGACGGCCCGCCCGACCACGGTTTCAGGAACGCCGGACTCTCCCTGAGCCTCTCCTTTTTCTCCCTCGGAGGGCCTGAGCGAACCGGCCGGTTCCCTCGACAAGGACTCCTGGGTGGGCAGCACCTCAGCCGCCCGCCCCTCCAACCGCACCACCCGGTCCGCCACCCCCAGCAGCGCCGGCCGATGGACCACCAGCAGCACGGTCCGGCCCACGGCCAGCCGCCTTACCGCCTCCACGACCTCCGCCTCGGTCTCCCCGTCCAGCGAGGCCGTCGGCTCGTCGAGGAGCAGCACGGGCCGGTCGGCGAGGAACGCCCTGGCAAGGGCGAGCCGTTGCCTCTGCCCGGCGGAGAGACCGGAGCCGTCCTCACCGAGGGCCGTCTCGGCCCCGGCGGGCAGCGCGTCCACAAAGTCCAGCGCCCCCGCGTCGGCGAGCGCTCGCCGTACCGTCGTGTCGTCCGCGTCCGGACGGGCCAGCCGCACGTTGTCGGCGATCGACCCGGCGTACAGATGCGGCCGCTGGGGCACCCAGGCGACGCGCGAACGCCACTCGTCCAGGTCGAGCAAGGTCAGATCGACTCCCCCGACCCGCACCCCGCCCGCCGTGGCCTTCGTGAACCCCAACAGGACGTTCAGCAGCGTCGACTTGCCCACGCCGCTCGGCCCGACGAGGGCCACCGTCTCCCCCGTGGCCACCGTGAAGGAAACGTCCGAGACGGCGTCGTACGACCGTCCGGGGTACCGGACGGTCACCCCGTCGAAGTGGATGTCACCGGCGGACGGAACAGGCCCCGTCCCGGACGCCGGCATCGGTGTCTCCAGGACCTCGAAGATCTCCTTGGCCGCCGCGAGTCCCTCGGCGGCCGCGTGGAACTGGGCACCCACCTGCCGGACCGGGAGATACGCCTCGGGGGCCAGGACGAGGATGACCAGCCCGATGTACAGGTCCATCTCACCGTGCACGAGCCGCATGCCGATGGTGACCGCGACCAGCGCGACCGAGATCGTCGCGAGCAGCTCCAGCGCGAACGACGACAGGAAGGCGATCCGCAGCGTCCGCATGGTCGCCTGCCGGTACTCGCCAGTGATCCGCTTGATCGACTCGGCCTGAGCCCTGGCCCGGCCGAACACCTTCAGCGTCGGCAGCCCGGCGACGACGTCCAGGAAGTGCCCCGACAACTGCGACAGCAACCGCCACTGACGGTCCATCTGCGAGCGGGTGGCCCAGCCGATGAGCACCATGAAGACCGGGATCAGCGGCAGCGTGCCGACGATGATCGCCGCCGACACCCAGTCCTCGGTGACAATCCGCGCGAGCACCGCGACGGGCACGACGACGGCGAGGCCCAGCTGCGGCAGATAGCGCGAGAAGTAGTCGTCGAGCGCGTCGACCCCACGGGTGGCGAGGGCGACCAGCGAGCCGGTGCGCTGCCCGCTCAGCCAGCCGGGCCCCAGCGCGGTGGCCCGTTCCAGCAGCCGCCCCCGCAACTCCGACTTCACCGCCGCACTCGCCCGGTGAGCGGCCAGCTCGGTGAGCCAGGAGACCAGGGCCCGCCCCAGCGCGACCGCCGCCAAGAGCAGCAGGGGAGCGCGGAGTTCGGCTACCGACATCCCGTGCTGGAAGGCACCGATCACCACTTCGGCGATGAGCATGGCCTGCGCGATGACGAGCACGGCCCCGACAACACCCAGGCCGACGACCACCATCAGGAAGAGGCGGGTGGCGCGGGCGTACCGCAGCAGTCGTGGGTCGATCGGTTTCACGTGAAACACCCTCTTCTCAGCAGGCATGTTTCACGTGAAACATGCCTCTTAGGCCCGAGGAGGTGTGTTTCATGTGAAACATCGTCAAACACATCTCCCCACCGGGACTCAATGAGCCGACTCGGCGATGTGCTGTATACCGATCCGCTTGCGGAACACCCAGTACGTCCACCCCTGGTAGAGCATCACAACCGGTGTGGCGATGACCGCACACCACGTCATGATCTTCAGGGTGTACGGGCTGGACGAGGCGTTGGTGACCGTGAGGCTCCAGTCCTCGTTCAGCGAGGACGGCATGACGTTCGGGAAGAGCGTCAGGAAGAGCATCGCAACGGCAGCCACGATGGTGACCCCCGACAGGGCGAACGCCCAGCCCTCACGCCCCGCTCGCACCGCCGCCAGTGCCGTCATGAGCGCGGCGACCGCCACGACCGCCGCGACCAGCGACACGCCGTCACCCCTTTCGATCTGGGTCCAGAGCAGGAAGAGCAGCGCCAGTCCGGCCGTCGCGGCCCCGACGCGCAGCGCCAGCTTCCGCGCCCGCTCCCGGATGTCCCCGACCGTCTTGAGGCCGACGAACACGGTTCCGTGGAAGGTGAACAGCGTCAGCGTGACCAGACCGCCCAGCAGGGCGTAGGGGTTGAGCAGGTCGGCCACGGTGCCCACGTACTCGAAGTCGCGGTCGATCTTCACTCCGCGCACGATGTTCGCGAAGGCCACGCCCCACAGGAACGCGGGGAGCAGCGAGGTCCAGAAGATCGCCGTCTCCCAGTTGCGCTGCCAATTCTCCTCGGGCCGCTTCACCCGGTACTCGAAGGCGACACCGCGGACGATCAGGCAGACCAGGATGAGCAGCAGCGGCAGGTAGAAGCCGGAGAAGAGCGTGGCGTACCACTCGGGGAAGGCGGCGAAGGTCGCGCCACCCGCCGACAGCAGCCACACCTCGTTGCCGTCCCAGACGGGCCCGATGGTGTTGATGAGGACCCGCTTCTCCGGACGGTTCCTGGCCAGCAGCTTGGTGAGGACACCGACCCCGAAGTCGAAGCCCTCCAGGAAGAAGTAGCCGATCCAGAGGACGGCGATGAGGACGAACCAGACGTCGTGAAGTTCCATGACTGTGCTCCCTTGGCCCGGTGCGGCCTAGTACGAGAAGGCCATCGGCTTGTCGGCGTCACGGGAGTCGCCGCCGATCTTCGTGGGCGGGTTGAGGTCGGCCTCCGTCAGCTCGGGCGGCCCCGCCTTGACGTACTTCACGAGCAGCTTGACCTCGACGACGGCGAGGATGGCGTACAGCGCGGTGAAGACAAGCATCGAGGTGAGGATCTCGCCCTGGGAGACACCGGGGGAGACCGCGTCCTCGGTGCGCAGCACGCCGTAGACGACCCACGGCTGGCGGCCCATCTCGGTGAAGATCCAGCCCCAGGAACTGGCGATCAGCGGGAAGCCCAGGGTCAGGACCGCGATGCGCCAGTACCACTTGGTGAGGGCCGGACCGAGGGCCTTCTTCGGCAGCAGCACGAGATGCGGTACCTCGTCGTCGCCGACCCGCAGGTGCTGCGGCAGCAGGAACCTCTTGCGGGTGAGCCAGAGTCCGACGGCGCCGATGGCGACGGACGCCATGCCGAAGCCGATCATCCAGCGGAAGCCCCAGTAGGCGACGGGGATGTTGGGCCGGTAGTCGCCGGGCCCGTACTTCGCCTGCTCGGCCTTGTTGACGTCGTTGATGCCGGGGACGTACGAGTCGAAGTCGTCGTTGGCCAGAAAGGACAGCAGACCGGGGACCTCGATGGCGACCTTGTTGTGGCCCTCGTCGACGTCGCCGTAGGCGAAGACGGAGAAGGGCGCGGGCGCCTCGCCGTCCCAGAGGGCCTCGGCGGCGGCCATCTTCATCGGCTGCTGCTTGAACATGACCTTGCCGAGCAGGTCGCCGCTGATCGCGGTGAGCATGCCGGCGATCACCACGGTGACCAGGCCGAGTCGCAGCGAGGTCTTCATCACCGGGATGTGCTTCTTGCGGGCCAGATGGAAGGCGGCGATGCCGACCATGAAGGCGCCACCGGCGAGAAAGGCGGCCGAGAGGGTGTGGAAGACCTGGGTGAGCGCGGTGTTCTGGGTCAGGACGAGCCAGAAGTCGGTGAGCTCGGCCCGGCCCTTGGCCTCGTTGATCCGGTAGCCGACGGGGTGCTGCATCCAGGAGTTGGCCGCGAGGATGAAGTACGCCGACAGGATGGTGCCGATCGAGACCATCCAGATGCAGGCCAGATGGATCTTCTGCGGAAGCTTGTCCCAGCCGAAGATCCACAGGCCGATGAAGGTGGACTCGAAGAAGAAGGCGATCAGCGCCTCGAAGGCGAGCGGCGCCCCGAAGACATCACCGACGAAGCGGGAGTAGTCGGACCAGTTCATGCCGAACTGGAACTCCTGCACGATGCCGGTGACGACACCCATCGCGATGTTGATCAGGAACAGCTTGCCCCAGAACTTGGTGGCCTTGAGGTACTTCTCCTTCCCCGAGCGCACCCACGCGGTCTGCAGGCCCGCGGTGAGCGCGGCGAGCGAGATCGTCAGGGGGACAAAGAGGAAGTGGTAGACGGTGGTGATGCCGAACTGCCATCGCGCCAAAGTCTCCGGCGCCAGAGCGAGGTCCACGTCTTCTCCTTACATGCCGTGGCACTGCGGCAGTTTGTCCCGCCTGTCACGTACATCTCAGGACAACCGGGACGCGCTTGTGAACGCGTTCACATTCACAAGCAATTATGACGCATGCCCGTTCGACGCGGGAGCGTGGGGTCCCAAAAAAGCAAGGGGTCCGGAGGAAATCCCCGAACCCCCTGGTCAGAAGCCCTCTAGAGCTCCTTGCGGAACGTCTCCGTCACTTTGAGGAAGATGTCGTTCGCCTCGGTCTCGCCGATCGTCACGCGCACGCCCTCACCCGGGAACGGCCGCACGACGACACCGGCCTGCTCGCACACACCGGCAAACTCGACCGTGCGCTCCCCCAACCGCAGCCACACGAAGTTCGCCTGTGTCTCCGGCACCGTCCAGCCCTGGCCGCGCAGCGCCTCGACGACCCGGTTCCGCTCGCAGACCAGCGAGCCGACCCTGCCGAGGAGCGCGTCCTCGGCACGCAGCGAGGCGACCGCGGCGTCCTGCGCGAGTTGGCTCACACCGAACGGCACAGCCGTCTTGCGCAGAGCGGCCGCCACCGGTTCACGGGCGATCGCGAAGCCCACCCGGAGTCCCGCGAGGCCGTACGCCTTGGAGAAGGTGCGCAGCACACAGACGTTCGGGCGCTCGCGGTAGAACTCGACGCCGTCCGGCACCTCGGCATCCCGCACGAACTCCCGGTACGCCTCGTCCAGCACCACCAGCACGTCACCGGGCACCCGGTCGAGGAACCGCTCCAGCTCGGCCCGGCGGACCGCCGTCCCCGTCGGGTTGTTCGGGTTGCAGACGAAAATCAGCCGGGTCCGGTCGGTGATCGCGTCCGCCATCGCGTCCAGATCGTGCACATCACCCGGCGTCAACGGCACCTGCACGGGCGTCGCCCCGCTGATCTGCGTGATGATCGGGTACGCCTCGAACGACCGCCAGGCGTAGATCACCTCGTCGCCAGGGCCCGAGGTCGCCTGCAGCAGCTGCTGGGCGACACCGACCGAGCCGGTGCCCGTGGCCAGGTGTGCGACCGGCACTCCGAAGCGGTCCGCGAGCTCGTTCATCAGCCCCGTGCACGCCATGTCCGGGTACCGGTTGAAGGACGCGGCCGACCCCGTCACACTCTCCAGCACGCCGGGCAGCGGCGGATAGGGGTTCTCGTTGGAGGACAGCTTGTACGCCACCGGGCCGCCCGCCGCGGCCGGCTTGCCGGGCTTGTAGGTGGGGATACCCTCCAGCTCGGATCGCAGCTTGGGGCTCGTCTCGCTCACCGCAGTCCTCCTCGTCGACGTAATGCTTCTCACCTTATGAGGATTCGGGGCCCCTGCGAATGGCCTGTGGACAACCGCGTCCACCCCATGTCCGCGCTTCTGACGTCCCGCAGGTCCCATGGGCATCAGCGCATGAAGGCGTACGAATCAGGGGGGCGCGCTGCTCGCAGGCGCACGCGCCGGTGGCTCACGCCGTGGCGCGCATCACCCGTGCAGGTGAGTTGAGACCTCTTCGAAACATGAGCTACTTGGCAGGCCCATACGCGTCGACAAGTCACGTAGTGACATTGGATCGCTTAACTCCCTTGCAATGCAAGGAAATTGATCCTTGGTGACCATGCAGAAACGTGCCTGTCAACGAGTGCATATGCGTCCGCACTACCCCACCGCATGAGCCCTACTATCGGCTCGCCATGACAGCAGCAGGGAAGCACCAGGTGAGCCGCGCGGAAACTCCCCGCCGAGGCAGCCGCTCGGGCCGGGCGGGCATCCGGGACGTGGCCGCCGCCGCCGGAGTCTCCATCACGACCGTTTCCGACGCCCTCAACGGCAAGGGCCGGCTCCCGGACGCCACCCGACGCCATGTACGCGAGGTCGCCGACCGACTTGGCTACCGCCCCTCGGCGGCGGCCCGAACCCTCAGAACCGGCAAGTCCGGCCTCATCGGCCTGACCGTGACCACATACGGGGATGAACCTTTCACCTTCACCGAGTTCGCGTACTTCGCGGAAATGGCGCGGGCCGCCACCTCGGCCGCGCTGGCCCGGGGCTACGCCCTGGTCATCCTCCCCGCGACCTCGCGGCACGACGTGTGGTCGAACGTCGCCCTGGACGGAACCGTGGTCATCGACCCCTCCGACCACGACCCGGTCGTCAGCGAACTGGTCCGCCAGGGATTACCGGTGGTCTCCGACGGCCGTCCGGCCGGCTCACTGCCGGTCACCGCGTGGGTCGACAACGACCACGAGGACGCGGTCCTCGGCATCCTGGACCACCTGGCCGACGCGGGCGCCCGCCGGATCGGACTCCTCACGGGCACGACGACTGACACGTACACGCACCTCTCCACCACCGCATACCTGCGCTGGTGCGAGCGCGTGGGCCAGGATCCGGTGTACGAGGCCTATCCGGCGCACGATCCGTGCGCGGGGGCCATCGCCGCCGACCGACTGCTGGCCCGTCCGGACCGTCCGGACGCGGTCTACGGCCTCTTCGACCCGAACGGCACCGACCTGCTGGCCGCGGCCCGGCGGTACGGTCTGCGCGTCCCCGACGACCTGCTGCTCGTCTGCTGCAGCGAGTCCGCCGTGTACGCGACCACCGAACCGCCGATCACCACGCTCTCGCTCAAGCCGCGCCGGATCGGCACAGCTGTGGTCCAACTCCTCATCGACGCCATCGAGGGGGTCGAATCGGACCAACCGGTCGAGCAGGTGATACCGACGGAGCTGATCGTGCGGACCTCGTCCGAGCGGCGTCCACCGCGTACGACGGTCAGCCCGCCACGATCACCTGAGCAGGGTTGACGCCCGAGCTGAGGATCCGAACGGGATTTGGGCGGGGAGAGCCCGCCCAATTCGGGAGAAAACCGCAGCGAACTGGGGCCCTGCGCCATTTCACCACCCCTGGGTCATCACATGGCGCGATCCGCATTCCTATGATGGGCGCACACACCGCGGGCCGCTGCGACCAGGCAGTCCGATGCGGTGCAGATGCGGGCGATGGTGGTGGAGGGGTCGATGACTCAGGGGGCCGGTCAGGGACCCGAGGTGCGGACGCCGACGGTGCGCGATTTTCGCGTGCCCGCGTACGTCCACGAGGCCGGTCCGTACGGACACACCACAGACCCCGGCGAGGCCTCCAGGCCTCCCGAGGAACCAGAGGGCTACCCCGAGGGGTACACACCGACCCAGCGGGACCTGCCGGTGATCAACCGGGGTGACACGCTTCAGGTCGCGATCGACCCGGAAGCCGCGGCGGCCGAGCAGTCCTCCGCCAAGCCGGGTCCGCTCTTCGTCGTCGGGGACGTCCACGGCTACCTCGACGAGCTCCTCGCCGCGCTCCAAGAAAAGGGCCTCGTCGACGCAGCGGGCAACTGGTCGGCGGGCACCGCCCGGCTCTGGTTCCTCGGCGACTTCACCGACCGCGGCCCGGACGGCATCGGCGTCATCGACCTCGTGATGCGCCTGTCCGCCGAGGCGGCCGCAGCCGGCGGCTACTGCAAGGCCCTCATGGGCAACCACGAGCTGCTGCTGCTCGGCGCCAAGCGGTTCGGCGACACCCCCGTCAACTCCGGCGCCGGCACCGCCACCTTCCAGGCCGCCTGGCTCCTCAACGGCGGCCAGAAGACCGACATGGACCGCCTCCAGGACCACCACCTCCAGTGGATGGCCCGCCTGGATGCCATGGAGGAGGTCGACGGCCATCTCCTGGTGCACTCCGACACCACCGCCTACCGCGACTACGGCGACTCCATCGAGGCGGTCAACGACACCGTCCGCGAGACGATCACGCGCAACGACGCGGACGAGGTCTGGGACCTCTTCCGCAAGTTCACCCGGCGCTTCTCCTTCCGCGACGAGGGCGGCGCCGATGCCGTGCGCTCGCTCTTGGAGACCTATGGTGGCACCCGCATCGTCCATGGTCACAGCCCTATTCCGTACCTCTTGGGCGAGGTGGGCTCGGAGGACGGCGAGGACGGCACGGGCCCCTCGGTCGACGGGCCGTTCACCTATGCGGACGGTCTGGCCGTCGCCATGGACGGCGGCGTGACCATGGCTGGAAAGCTGCTGGTCCAGGAACTTCCGCTGCGTACCTGAGCCTTCAACGGGCAGGCGTTTGGCGTCGGAAGACTTCGCTGGCCAGGGGCCAATTTTTTCAAACCCCCTGTCACCGCCTGCCGTCACCGCTCTACCATCGGCTTATCCGTAGCAGGCTCCCCTCCGTTTCTGCCCGACGGCTCGTCAGCATGCCGAGCCACAAGCCCTACGGAGCATCGGGGGATGCACATGAACAGCGTTCCGCAGCACCTGCTCAGTGAGGACCGCCAGGAGTACGAGCGGATCCTCGGCGAGGCGCTGCGCTCCGCACCACACCGCCCGGAATTCGCCGCCGGCCTCCAGCGGCTCAACCCCGAACAGCTGCGCACCATGGCCCTCAACGCCACGGCGATCATCACGGCCGCCGCGACGACCGAATACCAGTACTACGTAAAGGTCCGCGACGAATTCCGCAGCCCGTCGTCGGCCACCGCACCCGCCCATGAGGGGACGGCATCCGGCTCCAGCGAACCGGACGGCACCGCGGTGGGACTCGCGGCCACCGTCGGCGAGGTCACCGAGGCGGCCGGCGCGGGCGCCGGTGCCGTCGCCGCGGTGCTCGCTCCCGTCCTGGCCGGAACCGCCGCGGTGCTCTTCCTGCTCGTGGGGTACGGCATGAAGGTCCTCGACCCCGAGCGAGCGATCGCCGAGACGCTCCTCACCACAGGGTGGGTCTTCGGCGCGGTCACCGCGGCGGCGATCCTGGTGGCCGCCGTCGGCCTCCTGCTCACCGCCCTGCGTAACAACGCCACCGCCCTCCTGGACGACGGAACGCGCAGCGAGCTGAACGAGGAGGTGACCCGGGCCAGGGAAGCCTGGCGCGAAGCGCTCCGGGAGCGCGGCATCCTGCCGTTCCTCCGCGACGCCCTGGCGAATGCGGGCCCGGCGGCGCGGAGCGAGCCGGACCGGCCGGCCCCGCCCAGCCGCATGCCGCACCTCGGCTACAACCGCCCGAGCTTCAGCAGCAGCCCGGACAGCGGCAGCACCGGTTCCCGCCCCAGCTACAGCAGCCCGGACTTCTCGAGCCCGGACTTCGGCGGCCCTGAGCACCATCCCGAGTAGCGCCCGGGCTCCGGCCGCCGCCCCGGAAACCACCGGGCTTCGGCGGCCACCCGGCACGATCCGGCCCTCGGCCGGAACAGCCCCACGGCACCCCCCACCCGCGGCGGCGGGCTCTCCCGGCAACCGGCCGGAAGAGCACCGCTCGTCGCACGGGCAGCGGCAGCGGCAGCGGCAGCGGCAGCACGACCGGACCACGGCCGCCGTCCGCGCGACTCTCGGCGCCGACGCGTCTCAGTCCGCCATCGGCAGATAGACCCGGTTCCCCGCCTCCGCGAACTCCTTGGCCTTCTGAGCCATACCCGCCTCGATCTCACCCCGGGAACCGCCGTGTTCACGACGGATGTCCTGGGAGATCTTCATCGAACAGAACTTGGGTCCGCACATGGAGCAGAAGTGGGCCGTCTTGGCCGGCTCGGCCGGGAGGGTCTCGTCGTGGAACTCACGGGCCGTGTCGGGGTCGAGGGCCAGGTTGAACTGGTCCTCCCAGCGGAACTCGAAGCGGGCGTCCGACAACGCGTCGTCCCACTCCTGTGCGCCCGGATGTCCCTTGGCGATGTCCGCCGCATGGGCCGCGATCTTGTAGGTGATGACGCCGGTCTTCACGTCGTCACGATTGGGCAGCCCCAAGTGCTCCTTGGGCGTCACGTAGCAGAGCATCGCAGTGCCCCACCACGCGATCATCGCGGCCCCTATGCCTGAGGTGATGTGGTCGTACGCCGGTGCGACGTCCGTGGTCAGCGGGCCGAGCGTATAGAACGGAGCCTCATCGCAGATCTCTTGCTGCAGGTCGATGTTCTCCTTGATCTTGTGCATCGGGACATGTCCCGGGCCCTCGATCATGGTCTGCACATTGAAACGCTTCGAGATCCGGTTGAGTTCCCCGAGCGTGCGCAACTCCGCGAACTGCGCCTCGTCGTTGGCGTCCGCGATGGAGCCCGGCCGAAGGCCGTCGCCGAGCGAGTATGTGACGTCGTAGGCGGCGAGGATCTCGCACAGTTCCTCGAAGTTCTCGTAGAGGAACGACTCCTTGTGGTGCGCCAGGCACCAGGCCGCCATGATCGAGCCGCCGCGCGAGACGATGCCGGTCTTGCGGTTCGCGGTGAGCGGCACATACGCGAGGCGCACGCCCGCGTGGACCGTCATGTAGTCCACGCCCTGTTCGGCCTGCTCGATGACCGTGTCCCTGTAGATCTCCCAGGTCAGCTCCTCGGCCTTGCCGTCTACCTTCTCCAGCGCCTGATAGAGCGGCACCGTGCCGATGGGGACGGGGGAGTTGCGCAGCACCCATTCGCGAGTGGTGTGGATGTTCCGGCCGGTGGACAGGTCCATGACCGTGTCGGCGCCCCAGCGGGTCGCCCAGGTCATCTTTTCGACCTCCTCCTCGATGGAGGAGGAGACCGCGGAGTTGCCGATGTTGGCGTTGACCTTCACGAGGAACCGTTTACCGATGATCATCGGCTCGATCTCCGGGTGGTTCACGTTCGCGGGCAGTACGGCCCTGCCCGCGGCGATCTCCTCGCGGACGACCTCCGGCGAGACGTTCTCCCGTACGGCCACGTACTCCATCTCGGGGGTGATCTCCCCGCGTCGTGCGTACGCGAGCTGGGTCACCGGCCGGCCGTCACAGCTCCGGCGCGGCAGTCGCGGCCGCCCCGGGAAAACCGCGTCGAGGTTGCGCAGCCCGCCACGCGGCGAGGTGTGCTTGATCCCGTCGTCCTCGGGGCGGACGGGACGGCCCGCGTACTCCTCGGTGTCTCCCCGGGCTGTGATCCAGTTCCCGCGAAGGGGTAGCAGTCCCCGCCTGACGTCGGTCTCCGCTGACGGATCGGTGTACGGGCCGGAGGTGTCGTACAGGGTGACGGACTGCCCGTTGGTGAGGTGCACCTGGCGGACCGGCACCCGCAGATCGGGGCGCGAACCCTCGATGTACGCCTTGTGCCAGCCGATGGACTTCCCGGCCTCCAGAGGCTGTTCGCCCTGGTTCGTTTCGCCCTCGGACGAGGCAGATGTCCCGTCCGTCTGGCTGGAGGCAGGCGTGCGTGTGTCCTCGATGGTCATGAGACCTACTCCCTACGCCGGCATTACCCGGTAACAGGTTCAGCGGTCGACGCAGCGATTTCCGCCCGACGATGTTCCACGTGAAACATCGCGTCTGCGGAGGTCAGCGCCCTCTCAGCCCGGTGCTCCGAGCTCCCGCGTGTGCAAAGGTGCCTCCACGCTAGCGGCAGATGTGGCGCGGTGAACAGTGGGCATCGCTCGTTCTTGCGATGATCGGTCGGTGACCACGACGCAGCAGCCCCCGCCTCCGCCCCCCGAGCCGCCCCACGGCCATGGCCCCGGAAACGGCCATGGGCATGGATCCGACTGTGGCCACGGCTACGGTTCCGGCGGCAGCCACGGTTCCGGGGGTGGCCACGGCTCTGGAGGCGGCCATGGCCCCGGTGACGGACATGGCCAAGGCCCGTCCTCCGCCGGCGGCCACGGCCATTCCCACAGCCACGGGCCCGCCGCGCCTGTTTCGCAGCACCTTCGCAAGGTCATCGCGGCGGTGCTGATCCCCTTCGCGACCGCGGTCGTCGTGGGCCTCGTCGTTCTCTGGCCCGGCGGCGCCCCGGCGCACGAGCGCACCGGGGTGGGCTTCGATCGGCAGACGCAACAGGCCACCGTCACCAAGGTCGAAGAGGTCGACTGCTCGTCGGTGAACGCGTCGGGAGACACCCCGACCGGCGACACGTCCACCGCCGAGGGCTCGTCCGCCCAGCAACAAGCGAACGGCACCTGCAAGAAGGCCACGATCCGGGTCGACACCGGCGACGACAAGGGCCGAACGTTCACGGAGATCGTTCAGCCGGACCAGTCACGGCAGTTGGAGCAGGGCCAGGAGGTCGTAGTCGCGTACGAACCCGCCGCACCCAAGGACCTGCAGTACTCGGTCACCGATGTGAACCGGAAGGTCCCGATGGCGCTGCTCGCCGGGATCTTCGCGCTCGTCGTCGTGGTGGTGGGTCGGCTGCGCGGTGTCATGGCCCTGGTCGCACTGGCCATCAGTTTCCTGGTGCTGACCCTCTTCATCCTGCCGGCCATCCTGCAGGGCTCGAATCCGCTGGTGGTGGCGGTGGTCGGGGCGAGCGCCATCATGCTGATCGCGCTGTACATGTGCCACGGGCTCTCGGCCCGCACATCGGTCGCGGTGATCGGCACCCTGATCTCGCTGCTGCTGATCGGCCTGTTGGGCTCGCTGTTCATCGGCTGGGCCTATCTGACCGGCAACACGGACGACAACACCGGCCTGATCCATGGGCTGTACCCGACGATCGACATGAGCGGTCTGCTGCTCGCGGGCGTCATCATCGGTTCGCTCGGTGTGCTCGACGACGTTACGGTCACACAGACGTCGGCGGTCTGGGAGCTGCACGAGGCCAATCCGGCGATGGGCTGGCGGGGGCTGTACCGCGCGGGTATCCGGATCGGCCGGGACCACATCGCCTCGGTGGTCAACACCCTCGTCCTCGCCTACGCCGGCGCCGCACTGCCGTTGCTGCTGCTCTTCTCGATCGCACAGAGCAGTGTCGGCACGGTCGCCAACAGCGAGCTCGTCGCCGAGGAGATCGTGCGCACGCTCATCGGCTCGATCGGCCTGGTGGCCTCGGTGCCGGTGACCACCGCGCTGGCCGCCCTGGTCGTCTCGGCCGACCGCCCGGGTGCCCCGCAAGCGGCGGCCGTCCCCGCTCCGGCACGTGGGGGAAGAGGCCGCCGCCGGAAGCGCTGAAGCGTTACGGCACCCTGGCGCCGTAACGGTTCAGCCCGCGCTCTGCTCTTCCGCCAGGATGCGGTCCAGAGCCTCGTCGAGCAGCGTGTCGAAGTCGGCGAGGGAACGCTCCTGCCCGAGCGGCACCAGCTTGTCCGTACGGTCCAGGAAGGCCACCAGGGGCGCTGTCCCGACCCGGAACATCGCCTGGTCGGTCCCCACCTGAAGCCGGATCAGGACTTCGCCGAACGTCTCCGGATCGGCGGGCGCGATGTGGACGTCCCCGTCCCCGCATGGCCGCCCCACGCCGTCGATGAGCAGCTCCCGCCCGAACGCCCAGGTCACCGGAGCATCGCCGGGCAGGTGGAAGGTCAGCCGCACGGCATAGGGATCGCAGGTCTCGTAACGCAGCTCCACCGGGATGCGGAAGGAGAGCTCCTCCGAGACGAGGAAGCTCATCATGACCTCTGCCTGTACCGACTCGCGCATCGCCTACCCCGCCGTGTTCGTCGACTGGCCAGGAATCATCCGCCTGACACCCCTGGAAGTTTGCTGAAAGTACACGGGAGATCACAAGGAGTGATTTTTCAGATGCTGATAGAGATCGCGAGTGTCCCTAGTAGCTTTCCGATCTCGGTCTGCAATTGATGGGCGGCGGGCAGCAGCCTGTCCGCCTGATGCGAGGGCAGCGAGATGGCAAGGGTCCCGGCGGTCGTCCCCGCGGTGATGGGAATCGCGGCGGAGACCGTCCCGAGGGCGTACTCCTGCCGCTCGACGACCGGTTCCATCCGCCCGATCCGATCCAGGCGCCGTAGCAGCGTCTCGTCGTCACGGACCGTGTACGGGGTGAGCGACTGCACCGGATAGCGGTCCAGGTGGTCGCGGCGGGCCTCGTCGCTCAGTTGGGACAGCAGACACTGCCCGATGGCGTGTGCGTGACCCGTCTCACGGAAATCGGCCCACTCCTCGACGGCCGGGGTGTTCGGGCTGTCGGCGACGCACATGACCTCGATCTCGCCGTCCCGGTAGATCGCGAAGTAGACGGGTACGCCGAGGGCGTCCCGCCAGTGCGCCAGGGCCTCGCCCACCGTGCTGCGACGTTTCTGCTGTGCTCCGCTGCTACTCAGCCGCTCGGCCGCCTCGCCGAGGAAGAACAGGCCCTTCTCCCGGTGCAGATAGCCCTCGTGCACCAGGGTGCGGAGCAGGTGGTACGCCGTGGGCAGCGCGAGCCCGGCGTCCCGCGCCAACTGTTTGGCGGGCGCCCCGTGCTCCCGCGCTGCGACGGCCTCCAGCAGCCGCATCGCCCGCTGCACGGAGCCGATCAGGGTGCCGGAGTTCGCCTCCGACACGGTCGGCGATGCCGGGGACGGGATGCGCGCTCCCCTTCCAGGACCGTGTCCGTGAGACGGCACGGGGCGGACGGGCCCCGCCGCCTGCGCCCTGCCCCGGGGCGGCGGTGCCGGTGGCTGCGCCTGTGGCAGGGCCGGTGACTGCGTCCGCATCTGTGTCGCGGGAGGCTCGGGACATCGCACGTTCTCCTCGCCCGGCGAAGTACGTGGCTGCACGGGAGGAGCCGGAGCCTTCGAGGGCGTCGTACGCGGCGGGACATGAGTCTCCGCGGCCCGGAGACGCGGCTGCTCGACGGCAGCTGGCGGTGTCGATCGCGGGCCCGGCTGTGTGGGAGGAACGGCGCTCTGTGCCGGCCGGGAGCGCGGCCGCCCGGACGAGGAGAGCGGTTCTGCGGGTGCGGTGTCAGCCGTGGCCAAGGGTCACTCCCGAAGCGCGAGGAGGGCCGCCCGTGCGGGGACACGGGAGGGAGATGCGCCGCCCGCGGGGTCGAGCCCGCGACGAGTTCCCGGACTCTAGCCGCCCGTCACCGCCCGCAGACGGCCCCGCCGGGAAACTTCCCTCGGGCGAGGGAACCTCACGTTCCTGTTACCGCCGCGCCCTGACCGGGCATCACCCACTCACGCCTCAGCTGTTACGTGGTGCTGACGCCTCACCAGTCGCCGCGCGACGAGGAGCCCGCCGTGAACTTCCTCACGACGTAGATCAGTCCGCCGACCAGCGCCACGAAGACCAGCACCTTGAAGAGCAGGCCCACCACGACCTGGACGACGCTGACTATCAGCCCTCCGAACACCAGCAGGGCGATGACCGGCACCGCGATCCACTTCACCCACCACGGCATCCCCGCGAAGATCTCCCGCATCGCCCTTGCTCCTTGTGTCTCCACCCGTCGCCCCGCCACCGGGGCACTGATTCCGGGCCTTCTGCTGTCCTGCCACCGATGCTAGGGCCGCGAAGGGGCCGTCCGGGCGCTTCGCACCCCTTGTCCGACCCTGATCGTCCCCCTAGGGAATGCCGAAGCGGACCTCAGCCCTCCGGCGGAGAGAACACCACCACGACCCTCAAGTCCTCGGTGATGTGGTGGAAGTTGTGGGCGACCCCGGCGGGCACGTACACGACACTGCCGCGCGCGACCTGGGTGGTCTCGAAGCCGACCGTGAGCGCGGCTCGGCCGCTGACCACGAGGTACACCTCGTCCTGGCTGTGCGGATTCTGCGGGTCGAGCTCGCCGGCGTCGAGCGCGTACAGGCCGACCGACATGTTCCGCTCGCGCAAAAACTGCAGGTAGGCACCGTCGTTGGCGGCGCGCTCCGCCTCCAGCTCATCCAACCGGAATGCCTTCATCGACTTAGTCGCCCCTGCCCAGTGCTCGTACCGATCGCTTCTGCCACGATCAGACACATGATGAATTTCCTAGTCAAGACGATCGCCAACGCGGGCGCACTGGCTGTCGCCGTCTGGCTGCTCGACAAGATCACGCTGACCGGGGACAGCACGGGCAAGAAGGTCGGCACGCTGCTGCTGGTCGCCCTCGTCTTCGGCCTGGTGAACGCGGTGGTCAAGCCTCTCGTGAAGCTGCTGACCCTACCGCTGTTCATATTGACGCTCGGCCTGTTCACACTGGTCGTGAACGCCCTGATGTTGCTGCTCACCTCATGGCTGGCCGACAATCTCGAGCTGAGCTTCCACGTGGAGGGCTTCTGGACCGCTGTCCTCGGCGGCCTGATCATCTCGATCGTCTCCTGGGCGCTCTCCCTCGTCCTGCCCGACGGCGACTGAGGGTCCGGCATGACCTACCGAGTCTGCTTCGTCTGCACCGGCAACATCTGCCGCTCCCCGATGGCCGAGTCCGTCTTCCGCGCCCGCATAGAGGAGGCCGGGCTCGACGGCCTGGTCGTGGTCGACAGCGCGGGCACCGGGGGCTGGCACGAGGGCGACGCCGCCGATCCGCGCACCGTCTCCGTCCTGGAGGCGAACGGCTACGGCAGCATCCACGCGGCCCGGCAGTTCCAGACCTCCTGGTTCTCCCGCCTAGACCTCGTCATCGCCCTCGACGAAGGCCATCTCAAGGCCCTGCGCCGCCTCGCGCCCACCGCGACGGACGCGGACAAGATCCGGCTCCTGCGCTCCTACGACCCCGCCGCGGGCGACGACCTCGACGTTCCGGACCCCTACTACGGGGGCATGGACGGCTTCGAGGAGTGCCTGGAGCTCGTGGAGGCGGCGAGCCCCGGTCTGCTGGCCGCCGTACGCGAGAAGGTGGAGGGACAGGCCGCATGAGCACGGAGAATCGCGCTGCGGGCCCCGGTGACGGCACCCGCGCGGTGCGGGTCGGACTGCCCGAGCCCGTCAAGCACGAGCCGACCCTGCCGGGGCCGGTCTTCGCCGCCCACTACCATCTGCCGGGCGAGCCCACCGGCCCGTACGCCTACGGGCGCGACCAGAACCCCACCTGGACCCTCCTGGAACGCGCCATCGGCGAACTGGAGGCCCCTGGGCAGGATGACGCAGAAACAGTCGTCTTCGCCTCCGGCATGGCTGCCATCTCTGCCGTCCTGTTCTCCCAGCTGCGCACCGGGGACGTCCTCGTCCTGCCGAGCGACGGCTACAACGTGCTGCCTCTGGCCGGTGAGCAGCTGCGGTCGTACGGCATCGAGGTGCGCAGCGCCCCGACGGGCGGCGACTCCCAGCTCAATGCTCTCGACGGCGCCAAGCTGCTGTGGCTCGAAACGCCGTCGAACCCCGGGCTGGACGTGTGCGACGTACGGCGGCTCAGCGAGGAGGCACGTGCGCGTGGCTGTCTCGTGGCCGTCGACAACACCCTGGCGACCCCGCTCGGGCAGCGGCCGCTGGATCTGGGCGCCGACTTCGCCGTGGCCAGCGGTACCAAGCAGCTGACCGGGCACGGGGACGTCCTGCTCGGGTACGTCGTCGGGCGCGACCCCTCGCTGATGGCCGCAGTACGACGCTGGCGCAAGATCGTCGGGG
Organism: Streptomyces sp. NPDC057474; assembly: GCF_042802555.1. NCBI lineage: Bacteria > Bacillati > Actinomycetota > Actinomycetes > Kitasatosporales > Streptomycetaceae > Streptomyces > Streptomyces sp. NPDC057474. The sequence goes on from NZ_JBHVDX010000023.1 coordinate 57,617, forward strand.
CGATCCCGGGCCCGATGGAGGCATGGCTCGCGCATCGCTCGCTCGCCACGCTCCAACTGCGCGCCGACCGGCAGAACGCCAACGCCCTGGCGGTGGCCGAGGCGCTCAAGGGGCGGCCCGAGGTGACCGGGGTGCGCTACCCGGGGCTGTCCGACGATCCCTCGCACGAGATCGCCTCGCACCAGATGCGCCGCTACGGGTGTGTGGTGTCGTTCGCGTTGCCCACGCGCGCGCGTGCCGACCGTTTCCTCGACGCGCTCCGCCTCGTGGACGACGCCACGAGCTTCGGTGGGGTGCGCTCCACCGCCGAGCGGCGCGGCCGGTGGGGAGGCGACGCGGTTCCGGAAGGCTTCATCCGCTTCTCGGCCGGTGCGGAGGACACCGACGATCTCGTGGCGGATGTGCTGCGTGCGCTCGCTGTTGCTACCGACTAGTACTCCGCTACGCACAACGGACGGTCCGAGCCTCCCCCCTCGTGGCTCGGACCGTCCTCGGTTCTGCGCGCGAAGAACCGCGCGAACAAGGCTAGTTGACTCTGTGTCAGTGTCCAATCACAGTAGCGACAGAGACCTATCGACTTATTTATAGTTGGGCGCTCCGGCGGCCGCGAAGGGAGGGGCAACCATGGATCTGGCGTTACTACGAACGTTCGTGACCGTGCACCGGGCCGGTTCCTTCACGCGCGCCGCAGCTCTGCTCGGTCTCTCGCAGCCGGCCGTCACCTCGCAGATACGCACTCTGGAACGCCAGTTGGGTCGCCCGCTCTTCCTGCGCCAGGCTCGGGGAGTGACTCCGACGACCATCGGCGACGAGCTCGCCCACAAGGCGGCGCCACATCTGGACGCGCTGGTGGAGATCGCCGAGACCGGTCTCGACGACGACTCCTCCTTACGGACCCTCCATCTCGCCGGTCCACCGGAGTTCACCGCCGAGCGGGCCCTGCCCGCCCTCACCGAGCTGACTGGGGACGACGGACAGGGCTTCGCACTACGGGTCTCCTTCGGGAACGCCGACGAGACGCTGGAGGGACTCGCCGCCGGGCATCACGACCTGGCCATCACCACCGCCCAGCCACGTGGTGCCCTGCTCACCGCGGCTCCCCTCTGCGATGAGGAGCACGTCCTGGTCGCCGCCCCGCGTTGGGCAGACGAGATCAGTCCCGGCAGGCTGCGCCGCAAGGAGGCGCACACGCTGGAGGACCTCCCCGTCGTCGAGGTACACGAATCACTGCCCTTCATCGCGCGCTACTGGGCCTCGGTCTTCGACTCCCGGCCCGCCGCTTCCGGCACCGTCGTCGTCCCGGACCTGCGCGCGGTCCTCGCCTGTGCGATCTCGGGCGCCGGACTGGCCGTGCTGCCCCGCTACCTGTGCGCCTCCGCCCTGGAACGCGGCGACGTCGTCGCACTCCTCGACCCCGCGGTGCCCCCGCTGCGGACCTACTTCCTGGTGGTCCGAACCGGCTCCCTGGCCATGCCGCACATCGCGCGGGCGCATGACTGGCTGCTGGGGGCCGCGGCGAACTGGTCCTGAGGCAGCTTTGGAGCCCCTCGGCGAAGGAGAGTGCCGACGGCAGGCTGATCACGAGCGCCATGGGTGGCCCTCTTCATCGCTCCGGCGATGTTTCACGTGGAACATGCAGGGCCACATTTCTCCCATGACCGTACGACCCGTGGTCAAGCGCACCGCCCGTGCCGTCCTGCTCGACGGCGACGACCTGATCCTGATCAAGCGGACCAAGCCGGGCATGGATCCCTACTGGCTCACGCCGGGCGGCGGTGTCGAGCCGGAGGACACGACTGTCGTCGACGCGCTCCACCGCGAAGTGCACGAGGAACTCGGCGCGAAGATCACCGATGTGGTGCCCTGTTTCGTGGACACCGTCGAGCACATCGGCGAGGACAGCGGCGCCACCGGCGTGAAGGTCCAGCACTTCTTCGTCTGCCGCCTGGAGTCCATGGACCCCTCCAAGCGACACGGCCCCGAGGTGGACGAGCCTCTGGGCGAGTACGAGATCGTGCGCATCCCCTTCACCCGGGTCGGCATCGCCTCCGTGCACCTCGTCCCGTTGTCCCTGCGGCACTACCTGGACGGGAACATCGAGGGCGTACGTGCGATGCACGCGCCCGACCTGGGCTGACGTTCCGTCGGCGGCCAAGCAGCTGCTCGCCGCGGAGACCTCGGCGGTCAGTCTCCGGCGGCCACCAGTTCCTCCACCGAGTCGTGACGTATGCGATCCGAGGGGATACCGGCGCCCTTCAACGCGTCCACACCGCTGCGGATCATGCCGGGCGGGCCCGACAGGTACGCGTCATACCCGTTCCAGGGTCCGTGATCACGTATGGCGTCGGGCAGCTGGAGCAGCCCGTGCCGGTCCACGACCGGGCGGACCTCGAGCCACGAATTGCTCTGCTGCAGCCGTAGCAGCGTGTCGAGGTCGTAGAGGTCCTGGCCGGTGCGGGCGCCGTAGAAGACCTCGACCGGGCGGTGCCGCCCGTGTTCGGCGACGTCCTCGACGATGGCATTGATGGGCGCGATACCGGTGCCGCCGCCCAGACAGAGAAGTCCGCTGTCGGTGGTGTGGTCGACGGTCATCGCGCCGGCTGGCGGCCCCAGTCGCAGAACGTCGCCGGGCCGGGCACGGTGCACGAGCGCGTTGGAGACCCAGCCCGCGGAGATCGCCTTCACGTGGAACGACAACAGTCCGTCCGAGCGGGGCGCAGAGGCGAACGAGTAGTGCCGCCAGATCCGCGGCCACCAGGGGGTCTCCAAGCTCGTGTACTGCCCGGCGAGGAAGGGGTACGGCTGGTTCGGACGCACGGTGACGACCGCTATGTCCGCGGTTCTCAGATCGTGCGAGACGACCTCGGCCAGCCACCAGGGCGGGGATCGCAGTTCGTCCGCCGCCGCCGCGTCGATCATCACCTGGGAGATGGTCGTGTACGCCCGGACCCAGGCTGCCTCGGTCTCGTCGTTCCAGCTGGCCTTGGCGTACCGGCTCAGCGCACCGATCAGGCACTCGCCGACGGCCGGGTAGTGATCGGCCTGCGTGCCGTACTTGCGGTGGCCGCGACCGAGGTTCTGCAGGTAGTCGACGAGGACCGGGGTGTTGTCGATGTGCTCGGCAGCGGTGAGCAGTGCCTTGAGCAGGCGGTCGCGCTGGGCGTCCATCGCCGGAGGGAACATCGAGCGCAGCTCCGGGTGCTGGACGAAGAGCAGCGCGTAGAAGTACGAGGTGACCTTGTCGGCGACAGGCCCGACCTCGGCCATGGTCCGCCGGATGAGAACGGCGTCGGGGGAGGCGGTGGCTGTACGGTCGGCGCGCTGGACGGGCACGCGGGCGTCGAAGACGGAGTGCTCGGAACCGTGCTCCGCGGCCGCCGGGGCGGGCTGGGGACGAGACGGGGCACTGGGTGGAAGGTCCGCGGAGGTCTGTATTCGCTCCATCGCGGCGCCGTCGCGGTTCTGCTGCGGGCCGTTCGGCGGCTCCTGGGAACGACCCACGGGCCGCAGGGCGGCGAGGCGGTTGCCCTCTGGCTCCTGGTCTCCGCCGGGGGACGGCGGAGACGTGCGCGGCGTGAACCAGCCGCCTCCGTCACTGTCCCCCGAAGTGCCGTTGCCGGCCGACGTGGTGGTCGGAGCGTCCATGGTCTGCCTCGCCTCGAGCATCTTTCGGTCGATCTGCGTACGCCCCCAGTCGGAAGTCGCACGCTTTCCCCCGCGGACGGCCTTGCTTTCCCCCGTTCGTTCCCCGTCGACCAATGCGGCCACATTCAACCCGGGTTCCCGCTCCGTACGGACAAGTAGGTGAGAGTGTGACGTGAGCCGCAGCACTCGCCGCAGCGTTCCACAGCGCGTGAACACCCCCACCTCGTAACGGTAAACGCAGGTCCTCGATCTCCCTGTCCGGTTAGGCTGCATTGAGCTGCGTTCGCACCCCTGCCATGAGACGACTGCATCTCGCTTCGGACACGAACCGGACTCGACCCTACCGGCAGGGCCGCCACACACAAGTCCCCCCTTGCCGTACCGGGAATTCAACGGGGCGAATCAGCAATTCCTTCAATTACCGGGCGCGTCGCACCAATTCGTAGGCATCCCATAGATCCTGCCCCGTGTACGAGTGAGTGGCCAGCCCCATCAGATACCGGTCGGCATTCACAGCGACCGAGATCGGCACCGTACCGAAGAGTTCCGCGTCCGAGAGGGAGTCGCCGTATGCGACGCAGTCGGCGCGGGTCAGCCCGAACTCTGCGCAGAGCCGGTCCGCGATCTCCACCTTGGCCGCCGGCGTAAGAATCCCGGCCGGATCGACGGGCTCGATGAAGGGGACATGGGGGAAGCGTGAGCCGTACGCCGCGTGCACGCCCCAAGTCGTGAGCCGCTCGACGAAGAACGACGGAGAGAGCGAGATGACGGCGCAGTACTCGCCCTGGTTGCGGATCTCGGTCCAGGTGTCCCGAATGCGTCGCAGCCATGGCGCGCCATCGAAGGCGGCGGCAACATGAGTCTCGGTGAGTCCGGCCCACAGGCCGTGGACGCGCTGTGCGTAGCCCCGCGAGTCGATGCGCCGCGCCACGAAGGCCCGTTCGAGCTTGGCTATCTCCTTTTCCAGGCCGAGCTGCCGCGAGATCTCCACAGGGGCCGCCGTGCGGTGGAGCAGGGTACCGTCCAGGTCGAACAGGTGCAGTCGCGTCATGGGAGCCGAGGCTAACCGTGCCTGCACACGTATGCCTGGAGACAGATGTTTCACGTGAAACATCTGTCCGCGCACTGTGCGGTTGTGCACGAGATGGCCAAAAGGGCGTACGTCTGATCGCAAACCGGTGGACGGCGAGGGTTCGTGTCGGACAGCCTGACCTGCGTGCCGACACCTTCCCCCGCCGCTCTGCCCATCCGCCGTTTGACGCCTCGCGATCTCACCGCCTGCGCCGATCTGTCCCAGGACCGGGGCTGGCCTCGCGAGGAGCACAAGTGGGGGCTGCTTCTCGCGGCCGGCACCGGGTACGGCGTCGATGACCCCCAGGGCGGCCTCGTCACCGCCTGTGTGGTGACTGAGTACGGCCCGGCAGGCCGCCCGGATCTGGGTGCGATCGGCATGGTTCTGGTCGCCGAGCGGCACGCCCGCCGGGGCATCGGCCGCCGTCTGATGCGGCATGTCGTCTCGGAGATGGGCACGACTCCGCTGACCCTGCACGCGACCCCCCACGGACGTCCGCTCTACGAGGAGCTGGGCTTCAAGGTCACCGGACGGGCAGAGATGGTTCGCGGGCGCTTCACACCGGGAGGGCCTGATCTTTCGGTCCCCACGCGCCCGGCCACGGCCGAGGACCTCACCACGATCCTCCGGCTCGACGAAGAGGTCTTCGGCACGGACCGCACCCACATCCTCACCCGGCTCCCCGCTTTCACCGATCAGCTGCGCGTAGCAGAGGAGCACGGCCGGATCGTCGGATACACGGCTGCCTGGCCCAACATGGACGACCAGGTCGTCGGACCGTTGATCGCACGTGACACACAGACGGCGAAGGCACTCATCGCCTCCCTGGCAGCCCACACCGACCGCCCGTTGCGCACCGACATCGACGTACGCCACGAGGAATTGCTGACGTGGGTGAAGGAACGCGGTTTGGCGTCGATCGCCTTCAACTCGGTGATGACGTACGGGCTCTCCGAGCTACCGGGTGACTGGACCCGGCGGTACGCACCGCTGACCGTGGCAGCGGGCTGAGGCACCGGTTCCAGCGGGTTCGGCTCACCTGCCGTCAGTGCTGGACGGCTGTCCGCTGCGTCGTCGCTCCGGCTCCCGCAAGGACTGTGCCGGGCGCTCCCCTGCGCTCCAGTGTCGCGGCGATGAGCGCCACCATCAGTGCGCTCGTGGCGAGGGCGGCTCCGGCCCAACTGGGTGCCGTGTAGCCGAGGCCCGCGTCGATGACGAGGCCGCAGAGCCATGCGGAGAGCGCGTTACCGAGGTTGAAGGCACCGATGGTCACGGCCGAGGCCAGTGTGGGTGCGCCGTGCGCCTGGTCGAGGACCCGCTTCTGCAGCGGTGGGACGGTCGCGAAGCCCGGGGCTCCGACCAGCGCGATGGTCACGGCCGCGGCCATCTGTCGTGGGCGGTGAACGAGAACAGCGCGAGGACGACGGCCAGTGCGCCCAGTGAGACGTACAGCATCGGCATCAGCGCGCGGTCGGCGTACTTGCCGCCCACGAGGTCCCCGTTGCACGGGCGCATCGAGGCCCACATCGAGCGCGCACTCCAGTCGGGGCACGACCTGAGCGTGCGCGAGTACTCCCTGCTCGACGTGCTGAGCCGCCAGCACGACGGCGAGGGCGGGCACCTCCAGATGAAACAGGTCGCGGACGGGTCGTCCTCAGCCAGAGCGTCACCACCAGGCTGATCACCCGGCTCGAGGACCGCGGTCTGCTCGCGCGCTACCTGTGTCCGACCGACCGCCGAGGCATCTACACCGTTGTCTCCGAGGCCAGCCTGCAACTCCTCGCGGCGGCACGCCCCACCAATGACGTCGCCCTCCGCGAGGCCCTCGACGAGGCGGCCAGTAACCCCGAACTGACCCCTCTGGTCCGCGTCGTGGAGTCGCTGAACGCGCCCGCGTAGGGTGCGGACATGGGAGATCTCGAAATTCGCCCGGCGACCAAGGAAGACGTCCCGGAGATCGTCGCGATGCTGGCCGACGACCCCTTGGGCGCCCAGCGCGAGTCGCCGACCGACCTGGCCCCCTACTTCACCGCACTGGAGCGCCTCAGCGGCGACCCCAACCAGTACGTGGTGGTCGCCGTCCGCGAGGGGCGTGTCGTCGGCACGCTCCAGCTGACGATCATCCCCGGGCTCTCCAGGCGAGGCTCCACCCGCTCGGTCATCGAAGGCGTGCGTGTCCACGCCGATGCACGCGGCAGCGGTCTCGGTACGCGGCTCATCGAGTGGGCGGTCGACTCATCACGCCACCAGGGCTGCCAGTTGGTGCAGCTGACGTCCGACACCACGCGCACCGACGCCCACCGCTTCTACGAGCGGCTCGGCTTCGAGGCCACCCACGTGGGCTTCAAGCTGCCGCTCTGAGAACCGGTACGGGGATGCCTGTGGGGTCCTGTTTCACGTGAAACAACGCGAGCCAGAACCCCACCACAGCCAGAACCCCGCCTACGAGATCCCGCGCCACCCCTCGGGATCCACTCCACCCGGCACCGGAGCCCCCTCGTCGTACGGCTGACGTGTGAACACGAACGACCCGAGGTCCAGATGGCTCACGGTCCCGTCAGGCCTTCGTACGGCCCGTAGGAGCTCTCCGGCGAAGTAGCCGTTGAGCCCGGTCCAACTGCCGTCACCGTTGAGCCGGAAACGAGCGCCGCGCAGGGTGGCGGAGAGCGGCTCCAGCGAGAGACCCCCGTCGGCCACGAGCCGCAACACGAAGCTGTACGTCCCCCAGTACCAAGGGCCGGCCAACTCCAGGACCGAGCGGTCCACTTCGGGCAACGGCCGCCACGGTCCGGGGATCCGCGGCTCGGCCTCCGCCACGATGCGTACAAGGTCGGTGGCCACCTCCGACACCACTGGGCCGGAGGTGCAGTTGGTCAGCACGACGGCTGCCACATCGTCCTCGACACTGATGGTGAGCTGTGCGAGGAAGCCGGGGACCGAACCGCCGTGACCGACGAGAAACCGGCCGTCCCGGTGCTGAAGCTGCATCCCGAGCCCGTACGCCGAACCGGCCGACACATCGGCGGCCTCCCCCGGCGCGGCCGGCGTCCGCATCTCCAGGACCGACCCCGTGCTCAGCACACGGTCGTCGCCCTTGGCCAGGAAGACCGCGAAGCGCGCCAAGTCGGCTGCCGTTGACCAGAGTTGACCGGCAGGACCCATGCGACCCAGATCCTCGACCTGCTCCGGCAGCATCACGTCCGCCCAGGGATGCACGGCCCAGCCACCCGCGTGCGGAGCCTCCGGGTGCCACATCGTGCGGCGCATGCCGAGCGGCTCGAGCACCTCGCGCCGCAGGACGTCCTCCCAGGGAGCGCCCCGCAGCTGTTCGACGAGTGCGCCAAGGAGTGTGAAGCCGGGGTTGGAGTAGTGGAAGCGGCGGCCGACGGGATGCCGGTGGGGCTGCTCGCCGAGCACATCGGCGAGTTCCGGGCGCAGGGAGCCCGGGGTGCGCTCCCACCAGGGCGACGGCGACTCGGCCGCCAGTCCGCCCGTGTGCGCGAGCAGTTCGGCGATCGTCGCCTCCCCCGCGCCGGTGCCCGGCAGATGCTTCTCCAGCGGGTCGCCGAGGTCCAGCACACCCTCGTCACGCAGCCGCAGGATCAGAACGGCGGTGAAGGTTTTGGTGATCGAGCCGATCCGGTACTGCACGTTCGAGTCCGGCCCGTGCCCCTCCACCGAGGTCCGCGCCCCGTTCCACACCGTCTCCCCGCCCCGGACGACCGCCGCGACCAGTGACGGCGCCCGTCCCTCGGCCTGAGCGACGGCGATGCGGTGCAGCAGAGCCCGGCGCGTGGCGGGCAGCAACTCATCCTGAGGTGTTGTCATGCGCCCAGTCCATCGGGCCCGGCCGCGCGCGTCGAGCGCATTTCCCCGGGTCAGGTCTGTGCCATGTCCACGAACCGCGAGTAATGGCCCTGGAAGGCGACCGTGATCGTGGCCGTCGGACCGTTACGGTGCTTGCCCACGATGATGTCGGCCTCGCCCGCACGCGGCGACTCCTTCTCGTACGCGTCCTCGCGGTGCAGCAGGATCACCATGTCCGCGTCCTGCTCGATCGATCCCGACTCACGCAGGTCGGAGACCATCGGCTTCTTGTCCGTACGCTGCTCGGGACCACGGTTGAGCTGTGACAGCGCGATCACCGGCAGCTCCAGCTCCTTGGCCAGCAGCTTCAGGTTTCGCGACATGTCCGAGACTTCCTGCTGGCGGCTCTCGGACCGCTTGCCGCCGGACTGCATGAGCTGCAGATAGTCGATGATGACGAGCTTCAGATCGTTGCGCTGCTTCAGGCGCCGGCATTTGGCGCGGATCTCCATCATCGACAGGTTCGGGGAGTCGTCGATGTAGAGCGGCGCGGCCGAGACGTCCGGCATGCGGCGGGCGAGGCGCGTCCAGTCCTCGTCGGTCATCGTGCCGGACCGCATGTGGTGCAGGGCCACGCGTGCCTCGGCCGACAGCAGTCGCATCGCGATCTCGTTGCGACCCATTTCGAGCGAGAAGATCACGCTCGGCATGTTGTGCTTGATCGAACAAGCGCGCGCGAAGTCCAACGCCAGGGTGGACTTACCCATGGCGGGACGGGCCGCGATGATGATCATCTGGCCCGGATGCAGACCGTTGGTGAGCTGGTCGAGGTCGGTGAAGCCGGTCGGCACACCGGTCATCTCCCCCGACCGCGAACCGATCGCCTCGATCTCGTCGAGCGCGCCCTCCATGATGTCGCCGAGCGGCAGATAGTCCTCGGTGGTGCGCTGCTCGGTGACCGCGAAGATCTCGGCCTGGGCTCTGTTGACGATCTCGTCCACGTCGTCGTCGGCCGCGTATCCCATCTGGGTGATGCGGGTGCCGGCCTCGACCAGGCGGCGCAGGACGGCGCGCTCGTGGACGATCTCCGCGTAGTACTCGGCGTTCGCCGCCGTCGGCACCGTCTGGACAAGGGTGTGCAGATAGGAGGCGCCGCCGACCTTGGTGATCTCCCCGCGCTTGGTGAGCTCGGCGGCAATGGTGATGGGGTCGGCGGGCTCGCCCTTGGCGTAGATGTCGAGAATCGCCTGGTAGATGGTCTCGTGCGCCGGCTTGTAGAAGTCGGGGCCCTTGAGGATCTCGACCACGTCGGCGATGGCGTCCTTGGACAGCAGCATGCCGCCGAGGACGGACTGCTCGGCGTCGAGGTCCTGCGGTGGTACGCGCTCGAAGGCCGAACCTCCGCCGTCCCACTCCCCGTTGTCCCGGCCGCGGTCGTGCCGCTCGTCCCTGCTCTTCCCGCCGTCGTTACGTCGGCGGGAAGAGGGCAGACGATCACTGGGCCCACTGTCGGCCCACGGGTCGTCCAAGGGCTCGGAAATGCTCACCGAGCAGCCTCCTCCCGTCCGCCGAGCGGACCTCGCCGTGCTTCTCATTACTACGGCACGGCACTGACAAATGAGAGGCCCAACTCCGGTTCTGGCGCGTCGGTTTTGCGAGGTTTCCGTGATCTGCCAAGGAGCGGGCGCCGCACCACCGTAGGCCCGTCGGCACCGTCAGCCAATCTGGTTATCCACAGGCCATGTGGACGACGGCCCAGATGCTGTGGAGAACCCTGCGAAACCTGTGCACGACTCGGTGGACAGGGCTGTGAACAAGACCTCGCCCGCCCTGGAGGGCACCCCCTGACCTGCATCTTTACCGTCCACTGGCTGTGTAGAAGAAAAACTTCCCCGACCGGATCAAGATCATCGCGATCAGTGCACGAGAACGCGTCCGACTGGGCACGATGTAATAGTCATTCAGCAATTGCATCTCTTACCTGTGGAAGATTAGATTGGTGGTCATGACACAGGCTTCCGCGACCCCCAAGGCCACCCGCCGTCGGCATGATCGAGAGATCATCACGCTGTCCGTTCCGGCCTTCGGCGCGCTCGTCGCCGAGCCTCTCTTCCTGATGGTCGACACCGCCATCGTCGGCCACCTCGGCACCGCGCAACTGGCCGGTCTCGGTGTCGCATCGGCGCTCCTCGTCACCGCGGTGAGCGTCTTCGTCTTCCTGGCCTACGCCACCACGGCCGCCGTCGCCCGCCGCGTCGGAGCCGGAGATCTGCGGGCAGCCATCCGGCAGGGGATGGACGGCATCTGGCTCGCCCTACTGCTGGGCTCGGCCGTCGTCGCTGTCATCGTTCCCATGGCACCCACCCTCGTCGCCCTCTTCGGTTCATCGGACACTGCGGCTCCCTATGCCACGACCTATCTGCGGATCTCGGCACTCGGCATCCCGGCCATGCTCGTCGTGTTCGCCGCCACCGGTGTCCTACGCGGCCTCCAGGACACGAAGACACCTCTGTACGTCGCTGTGGCGGGCTTCGTCGCCAACGGCGCCCTGAACGCAGGCCTTGTCTATGGCGCCGACCTGGGCATCGCCGGATCCGCCTGGGGCACGGTCATCGCCCAGGCCGGCATGGCTGTCGCATACCTCTGGGTCGTGGTCCGCGGTGCCCGCAGACATGGCGCCTCATTGCGGCCGGACGCCGTCGGCATACGCGCCTCGGCTCAGGCAGGGGTGCCCTTGCTGGTCCGTACGCTCTCACTGCGAGCTGTGTTGATGATCGCCACCGCGGTCGCCGCCCGGCTCGGGGACGAGGACATTGCCGCGCACCAGATCATCCTCTCGCTCTGGAGCCTGCTCGCCTTCGCCCTGGACGCGATCGCCATCGCCGGACAGGCCATCATCGGCCGCTACCTCGGCGCGGGCGACACCCAGGGAGCCCGCGAGGCCTGTCGCCGGATGGTGCAGTGGGGAATCGCCACGGGTGCCGTGCTCGGAGTCCTAGTGATCCTCGCTCGCCCTTCGTTCATCCCGCTCTTCACAAATGACCCGACAGTTCAGAAAGCCGCGCTCCCTGCTCTCGTCGTGGTGGCACTCGCCCAGCCGATATCCGGAATCGTCTTCGTGCTCGACGGCGTACTGATGGGCGCGGGAGACGGTTCCTACCTCGCCCGGGCCATGTTGCTGACCTTGGCGGTCTTCATTCCGGCCGCCCTACTCGTCCCCGCTTTCGGCGGTGGTCTGACCGCTCTCTGGGTCGCCATGACGCTGATGATGACGACGCGCATGCTGACCCTCTGGCTGCGATCCCGTTCCGGCCTGTGGATCGTCACCGGCGCGACGCGCTGAGAGCCGGACTTGAGCCCGGCGTCGTTTCACGTGAAACATCGCCCAGTTCGCTGTGTTTCACGTGAAACAGTCACTTCGCAGGCTCCCGAGTCGATCGACACCGGTCAGCAAGGGACCCGGCAAGCATGTGGGGCCGCACCCTTCACAGGGTGCGGCCCCATACACCGCTTCAGCGAGCGCGACCCTTAGGCCGCGATGACCTCGATGTTGACCTTGGCGGCAACCTCGGGGTGCAGACGCACGGACGTCTCGTGGGCGCCCAGCGTCTTGATCGGAGAAGTCAGCTCGATGCGGCGCTTGTCGACCTCGGGGCCACCGGAAGCCTTGATCGCGGAAGCGATGTCGGCCGGGGTGACGGAACCGAAGAGACGACCGGCGTCGCCGGAGCGGACAGCCAGACGGACCTTGACGGCCTCGAGCCGGCCCTTGACCTGGTTGGCCTGCTCGATGGTCTGGATCTCGTGGATCTTGCGAGCACGACGGATCTGCTCGACGTCCTTCTCGCCGCCCTTGGTCCAGCGGATAGCAAACTTCCGCGGGATCAGGTAGTTGCGAGCGTAGCCGTCCTTGACGTCGACGACGTCGCCGGCAGCGCCGAGGCCGGAGACCTCGTGGGTAAGGATGATCTTCATTAGTCGGTCACCCTTCCTTAGCGCGCGGTGGACGTGTAGGGCAGCAGCGCCATCTCACGGCTGTTCTTGACGGCCGTGGCGACGTCACGCTGGTGCTGCGTGCAGTTGCCGGTCACGCGGCGGGCACGGATCTTGCCGCGGTCGGAAATGAACTTCCGCAGCATGTTCGTGTCCTTGTAGTCCACGTACGTGACCTTGTCCTTGCAGAATGCGCAGACCTTCTTCTTCGGCTTGCGCACAGGCGGCTTCGCCATGGTGTATCTCCTGTGTGATCAAGAAGTTTGGGGTACGGCCCCACCCTCGACCTCGAAGACCGGTGATCCGGCCTCAGAAGTGTTAGAAGGGGGGCTCGTCCGAGTAGCCGCCACCGCCGCCGGAGCTTCCGCCGGAGCTTCCGCCCCAGCCGCCGCCACCGCCGCCGCCCTGGTTGCCACCGGCGGGAGCGCCGCTGGCCCACGGGTCGTCGGCGGGAGCGCCGCCGCCCTGCTGGCCGCCACCGGAGCTTCCGCCCCAGCCGCCGCCACCCTGGCCGCCACCGCCATTGCCGCCGCCGTAACCACCCTGGCCACTGCGGCCGCCTGCGGCGGTCTTGGTGACCTTGGCCGTGGCACTGCGCAGGCTGGCGCCGACTTCCTCGACGTCCAGCTCGTAGACCGTGCGCTTGACGCCCTCACGGTCCTCGTAGGACCGCTGCTTCAGCCGGCCCTGCACGATGACGCGCATGCCTCGCTGAAGCGACTCGGCAACGTTCTCCGCCGCCTGACGCCAGACCGAGCAGGTCAGGAACAGGCTCTCGCCGTCCTTCCACTCATTGGTCTGACGGTCGAAGGTGCGGGGGGTGGACGCGACACGGAACTTCGCGACCGCCGCACCGGAAGGGGTGAAGCGCAGCTCGGGGTCGTCGACAAGATTGCCGACGACCGTGATGACGGTCTCGCCTGCCATGGGGGAACCTCTCGGCGGGTTTGCTGCTGGCTGCTTGTGCTGCTACTCGGATCCCGGACCAGCTGAGCGGGAGCGCTCAGTGGGTCTCGGGGCGGAGGACCTTGGTCCGGAGGACCGACTCGTTCAGGTTCATCTGGCGGTCGAGCTCCTTGACGACCGCAGGCTCGGCCTGCAGGTCGATGACCGAGTAGATGCCCTCAGGCTTCTTCTTGATCTCGTACGAGAGACGACGACGGCCCCAGGTGTCGACCTTCTCGACCTTTCCGTTGCCCTCACGGACGACGGAGAGGAAGTTCTCGATCAGAGGGGCGACAGCGCGCTCCTCCAGATCGGGGTCGAGGATGACCATCACCTCGTAGTGACGCATGTGGAACCCACCTCCTTCGGACTCAGCGGCCACGGTCGTTCCGTGGCAGGAGGGTTGTGATGCGTATGCAACGGTATCGGCCACCACTGACAGTCGAGCCCCCTGTCGGGAGCCCTGTCGTGGCCCGGGCAGACACCGGTGCAGAGGGTACAGACTACCTGCACACCCGCTTCCGGTTGAAATCCGGTGGCGGTGACCGTCAATCTGTACACATCGGGTGTGTATGGCGCTACGATGCGCCGCCTTCCGCAGGAGGTGCCCCATGGCACAGACATTGCGACCCACCATCGCCGGCTCTCTGCTCGCCACCGACGACAAGCCCCACCCAGTGCAGGACACCCTGCTGGCCGTGACGCTCGTACTCGGGGCGGTCTCCTTCATCACGGCGATGTTCCACCATCTGCACCTGCTCAGTTCCTGGACCGGGTTGGTGGGGATTCTGACCGGCGCGTACGGGCAGTTCATCTCGGAGACGACCCGTGAGCGCTTCGGCCTGATCGTGGGTCTCGGTGCCTCGGCCGTCGGTTTCTTCCTCGGCATGGCCCATGGAGGTCTCTTCGGCTGACTCCGTACCCACGGCCGCGCGGTCGAGGGAGCATGCTCCCTGTTGTCCGCTGCCTTACATCGGACCAAGCGGCCGAATAACATCGCCTGACGTCCCGGCCGCGTACCGGCCGGGCCCCAGGTTCCATACGGCCATCCGGGGCGCCCGCAGGGCGCAGTAGGCTTCGGCGCGAGAGCCGGAGCCCCTGTACCCATGGGGACACACCAGCCCGAGGAGCACCCCGAATGAGCCTGACCCTGAGGACGATCAGCCGAGAGCAGCATCTGGCGTACGTCCAGAGCCTGCCCGCGGCTAGCCACATGCAGGTCCCGGCCTGGGCCGATGTCAAGGCCGAGTGGCGCTCCGAGAGCCTCGGGTGGTTCGATGACAAGACCAGTGAGATGGTCGGTGCCGGCCTGGTGCTGTACCGCCAACTGCCCAAGATCAAGCGCTATCTCGCCTATCTGCCCGAGGGCCCGGTCATCAACTGGTTCGCGCCGAACCTCACGGACTGGCTCGAGCCGATGCTCGCGCATCTGAAGCAACAGGGCGCCTTCTCCGTGAAGATGGGCCCGCCGGTGATCATCCGGCGCTGGGAGGCCACCTCCATCAAGGCGGGCATCCAGAACCCGGACGTCAAGCGCCTGCGCGACATCGAGGCCGACTTCATCGAGCCGCGCGCATTCGAGGTCGCCGACAAGCTGCGCCGTATGGGTTGGCAGCAGGGCGAGGACGGCGGAGCCGGCTTCGGTGACGTACAGCCCCGGTACGTCTACCAGGTGCCACTCGCCAACCGCTCGCTGGAAGAGGTCCACAAGAACTTCAACCAGCTGTGGCGCCGCAACATCAAGAAGGCCGAGAAGGCGGGCGTCGAGGTCGTCCAGGGCGGTTACCAAGATCTGGAGGAGTGGCAGCGGCTGTACGAGATCACGGCTGTGCGCGACCGCTTCAGGCCTCGCCCGCTGTCGTACTTCCAGCGCATGTGGACGGCTCTCAACTCCGAGGACCCCAATCGCATGCGGCTCTACTTCGCCCGACACAACGGCGTGAACCTGTCTGCCGCGACCATGCTGGTTGTCGGCGGGCACGTCTGGTACTCCTACGGTGCCTCGGACAACATCGGCCGCGAGGTCCGGCCCTCGAACGCGATGCAGTGGCGCATGCTGCGCGACGCCTACGCTCTTGGCGCGACCGTCTACGACCTTCGCGGCATCTCCGACTCGCTGGATGAGACCGATCACCTCTTCGGCCTGATCCAGTTCAAGGTGGGCACAGGCGGCCAGGCCGCCGAGTACCTCGGTGAGTGGGACTTCCCGCTGAACAAGCTGCTCCACAAGGCGCTCGACATCTACATGTCGCGCCGCTGACGCCCCCGTTTTTGCTTCCATACCTCTGATACACCGCAGCCACCAGAAAGGTTCCGGGACTGTCCATGGCGCTCACGCTGTACGTCGACACCGCGCGCTGGCGGGCACACCACAAGCACGTTCAGGAGCAGTTCCCGGGACTCGTCCCCGTCTGCAAGGGCAACGGCTACGGCTTCGGTCACGAGAAGCTGGCGGAAGAGGCCACGCGCCTCGGGTCGGACATCCTCGCCGTCGGCACCACGTACGAGGCTGCCCGGATCAAGGACTGGTTCGGCGGCGACCTGCTGGTGCTGACGCCTTACCGACGCGCTGAGGAGCCCGTACCCCTGCCCGACCGCGTCATCCGCTCCGTGTCGTCGGTCGACGGCGTGTACGGCCTCGTGGGCGCCCGTGTCGTCATCGAGGTCATGTCCTCGATGAAGCGGCACGGAGTGAGCGAGCAGGAGCTGCCCCAGCTCCACGCGGCCATAGAGAACGTGCGCCTGGAAGGCTTCGCCATCCACCTGCCGCTGGACCGCACCGACGGCTCGGACGCCGTCGAGGAGGTCATCGGCTGGATGGATCGCCTGCGCGCGGCGCGCCTGCCGCTGCACACCATGTTCGTCAGCCACCTCAAGTCCGAGGACCTCATCCGGCTCCAGCAGCAGTTCCCGCAGACCCGTTTCCGGGCCCGTATCGGCACGCGGCTGTGGCTGGGCGATCACGAGGCGACCGAGTACCGCGGGGCTGTACTGGACGTCACCCGCGTCGCCAAGGGTGACCGCTTCGGTTATCGGCAGCAGAAGGCGGCCTCGGACGGCTTCCTTGTGGTCGTGGCGGGCGGTACGTCGCACGGGGTGGGCTTGGAGGCCCCGAAGGCACTGCACGGCGTCATGCCGCGCGCCAAGGGCGTCGCCCGGGCGGGCCTCGCCACGGTCAACCGGAACCTTTCTCCGTTCGTCTGGGGCGGCAAGCAGCGCTGGTTCGCCGAGCCGCCGCACATGCAGGTGTCGATCCTCTTCGTGCCGTCTGACGCCCCGGAGCCGAAGGTCGGCGAGGAACTGGTGGCCCATCTGCGGCACACCACCACGCAGTTCGACCGGATCGTCGACCGCTGAGCCCCTGCCTCCCGAGGGGGCGGAGGGACGAATCGCCGGGTGGTTCGCCCGGAGTGCTACGCGGAAGGCCGTACACGAG
>NZ_JBHVDX010000024.1:0-15579 GCF_042802555.1 Streptomyces sp. NPDC057474
ACCAGACCGTTCTCGGCGAGCACGGTCTCGTGGCCCTCGAACCTCAGCAGCCGCCCGATCCCCTCACGTACGGCCTCGTCGTCATCGACCAGCAGAATCTTCCGCGCCATCCCCACAAGGTGAGGGCGGGCACTGTGGCTGGTCTTGGAGAGGGGTGTGGGCGGGCTGGGGAAGCCGGGGGAGCCTCACTTGGCGCAGGTCTTGGGGTCCAGCTTCTCCTCCCACTTGTCCTCACGGCCGTCGGGCTGGCCGTTGGGGAGGAGCTTGTCGGAGGTGCCGTCGATGTAGTAGCCGTACGAGTAGATCGTGCGGTAGGAGCGGTTGCGCCAGGTGTGGACGGTCTTCTCGCCGTTGCCCTTGTTCCAGGAGTAGTCCTCGACGTAGAAGATGGGGTTGACGCGGACCACGCGCTGGTAAGGCGTCCACGTCACGGCGATCTGGGTGCACGGCGGGATCGTCTTCTCGCTGCGGCGCTCGAAGCTCGACGACTTCTCCCAGCCCCACTCGTACGAGAAGCTGCCGCCCGCGCTGCCGGAGAAGATGCTCTTGGCGACGGAGAGGCTGAGCTGCGCGCCGACGCTCTTCTTCGCGAACGTCTTGGTGCTGTAGCTGCTGACGAACGTCTCCTTGTCGTCCTTCGACCCCCGGTTGCCGATCCAGGGGGAGGTGCGGACGGGGGTGCCCTTGGTGGACCAGGTCGACGCCTGGACGTTGCCGCACCAGCCGCGGAAGGTCTCCCAGTCCCCGGCGGGCACGAACAGCCCGAAGACGTCCCGCAGATACTCGTCCCGCGTCTTGAACTCGCCGGTCCGGACGTTGAGGGCGCCGTACACGCCCGTCAGGCTCGTCTTCTGACCGCAGAGCCGCTCGATCATCGAGTCGGTGTTGCCGGGGTCCACGCCCCGGATGTTCGTGGCGCCGCCCGGCCCGGTGGCCGCCTGGGCGGAGCCGGTGCCGGCCAGGACACCGGACACGGCCAGCGCGGTGGACGTCGCGACGAGCGCGTATTTCTTCAGGGCTGCCTTGACTGCAGTTCGCATGGGTGTGCGCTCCTACTGCTGTACGCCGGCGTCGGCGGTCACCGGTTCTGTCGTCTGGGGGATCGGCCACTCGAAGAACTCACCAGTAGCGAACAGGACCGACCTCACAGCCGCGTCAGAGCTTTCTCAGACCCCTCTCAGAAATGCGTCACGAACCCGTCACACAAGATCCACAACTCTTGCTCGTCGGTGTGGGACGTCACTTCGCGATCAAGGGCTTCGATCGAGCAGGCCCAGGTACTCGCCGAGGTGAGCCGCCGCGTCGAGCATGGCGACGCCCCGCGCGGCCAGTCTCCGTCGCCAGTCGTCCAGGGCGCCGGAGAGTGTGTCGGTGCCGCCGGCCGTCCGGATCTGCCGGACCACGGTGGAGATGTGGTCGAGGGGGTAGCCACCGCGCCGGAGGAGGTGGGCCAGCTCGGCGTCCCGGATGTCGGTCGCGCGGTAGACGCGGTATCCGGTGCGCGGGTCGCGGGCGGGGGTGAGGATGCCCGCGGCCTCCCAGTTGCGCAGGGTCGCGGGGGTGACCTGGAGCTGGTGGGCGAGTTCGCCGATGGTTCGCCCGTCGGCACCTGTTGACCGGTCCCGAGCGGGTGTGGTGTCGGCCTCCGCCATCAGGTGATCCACCGCGCTCCGCACCGCGTCGAGGGTCTCCCGGTCGCGGAGCGACTGGCTGTGGCCACGGTCGATGATCAGCAGGGCCTCGTCGAGGGCGTCCTCGTGGAGGGCGAGCATGATCTGTCCGGCGGCCGCGTGGCCGTAGGCCGGGACGAGGGCGAGGAAGGCGCGGAGGGCCACCGCGTGCGCCTCGGTGTAGATCCGGTAGCCGCTGCGCGTGCGCTCGGCGGCCGGGATGAACCCGTCCCGCTCGTAGTTGCGGACCGCCTGGGTCGAGAGGCCGTGCTCGCGGGCGAGGTCGAAAGGTCGCAAGGTGATCACCGGTTTGAGACTTTAGGGGACTCAACGGGGAAGACCACTCGGCCATCGCTCCCCAAGCCTCAACCGATCTTTCAAGGATACGATTGAGGCTCATGAGTCAGGACATTCGAGACTTCGTGACCCCGTCGTGCGACCTCTTGGCCCTTGGTGAGCCAACCCACCTGGAACCGGCCTTCGGGCGCGCCCGCAACGAACTGTTCGCCCAACTCGTCGACCAGGGCTTCCGCTCGATCGCCCTCGAAACCGACCGCGTCCCCGCGCTCGCCGTGAACGACCACGTCCAGGAGGGGGCCGGCGACTTCGACGAGGTGATGAGCGAAGGCATCGCGTTCGGCCGCGGCGAACTGGCCCCCAACCGGCAACTGGTCACCTGGATGCGCGAGTACAACCGGGCCCGCCCGCCGGAGGAACGACTCGCCTTCCACGGCTTCGACGCCGAGATGGAAAACCTGAGCGCGCCCAGCCCGCGCCGCTACCTCGAACACGCCCGCGCCTACCTGACCCGCGAGGGAGGCCTCGCCCCCACCCTCGCTCTCGCCTCCGCCTCCGCAGTCGATCTCGCGAGCCTCGCCGGTGACGAAGAACGGTGGAGCCGTACGGAGGCGGTCTTGGACCCGGCCATGTCGATCGGCGCCACGGCGGAGGCGGAGACGCTCCGCTGCCTGGCTGACGACATGCTCACCGAGTTCCACGCCCGCGCACCGGAACTGATCGCGGCGACCTCACGTGCCGAGTGGTTCAGGTCGAAGGCCCACGTCACCGCCGGTCTCGGTCTGCTGCGCTACCACCGGCAGTTGGCGCAGCCCATCGAAGAGGGCACCCGCATATCCCGCCTGCTCGCCACCCGCGACGCCCTCATGGTCGAGAACCTCCTCGACATCCGCGCCATCGAGGCGGGCCGCGGCCCGACCCTGGTCTTCGGCCACAATCTCCACCTGCGACGAAGCCTCAGCCATATGCGCATGCGCGACCTGGACCTCAACTGGTACGGCGCCGGTGCCATCCTGGGGTCGCTGGTGGGCGAACGGTACGCCTTCATCGCCGCCAGCCTGTGCCCTGACGAGGTGACCCCCGAAGGCGCCGACGGGGTCCTGCGCATCGACGTCCCCGACTAGGTCCTGTCTGGAGTTCGGATCACGAGTGTGGTGCGATGCTGCGGAGCCAGAGCATCGCACCACACAGGTGCAGTCCGGCCTCGTAGCTCTCCGGGGTCTTGTCGTACCGGGTAGCGATACCGCGCCAGTTCCGCAGCCGGTTGATGCACCGTTCCACGGTGTTGCGCTCTTTGTAGAGTGTCGCGTCGTGTGAGACTGGCCGGCCGCCGGTGCTGCCACGCTTCTTGCGGTTCGCGGCCTGGTCGACCTTCTCCGGGATCACGGCTCGGATCCCGCGTCGTCGCAGGTAGCGGCGGTTGCGTCGGGACGAGTACGCCTTGTCCGCGGCCACCGCATCCGGCCGGGTCCGCGGGCGCCCGATCGGACCGCGCACCTTCACCCGTTCCAGGACCGGGGCGAACTGCGGACTGTCACCGGCCTGCCCGGGCGTGACGACGAACGCAAGCGGGCGACAGCGTCGGTCAGCCGCCATATGGATCTTGCTCGTCAGTCCGCCCCGGGAACGCCCCAGCTCGGCGACTTTCAAGCGGGCCCGGTGTCGTCGGCGGACCCGTCGCCGCTCCACGCGCTCCTCATCCTCGGCCTGTCCGTCCTGCGTTCTTTGCTCCTTGTCCTCGCCCCCTTTTCGGCCTCGACGGCCATTTCCAAGGCCGCCAACTGCTCGGGGTCCAGGGCCATCCCGGCGGCGTGATGGTGGGCCCGGGCGGTCGCAGAGTCCACGCTGACCAGGCCCAAGTCGGCCTGGCCGCGGGCGGCGGCCTCGGCGATCACTGTTTGCATCAGGTCCTGGAAAACGCCCCGCGTCGCCCAGATCCGGAAGCGGTCGTACGCGCTCTGCCAGGGGCCGAACTCGGTCGGCAGGTCACGCCAGGGGCTACCCGTCCGGAACCGCCACATCACCGCGTTGAAGTGTTTCCGCAGGTCAGGGATGGGCCCAACCGCGGCAATCGGGAGATGGGGCTCGATCAGGGCCCACTGCTCATCGGTGAGATCGCCTCGCGCCATGACTGACGGCCTATCAAGACCGAGCCCCCGCGCGCAGGCGATCTACCGAACTCCCGATCCGAACTCCAGACAGGACCTAGGGGCCGTCCTCGCCGATCCGCCGCCCCCTGCTGACCGCGATCCGCAGCACGTCGTCCAACGACTCCGCCGCCCGCGTCAGCGCGAACCGCACCGCCCGCTCCCCGGCCGCCGCGTCCCCGAGTACGGCCCTGCTCCCGGCCAACACCTCCTCTGCCGACCCGAGTTGGGAGACCTCCACACTGTCGGCGAGGAGGGAGAGTGCCCCGGGGTGCGCGGTGTCCGGGTCGAGATAGCAGGGCTTGCCGTCGGGGGTGGTCCACGGCAGCAGACGCAGTCCGTCCATCATGCGGGGACCTCCATGCCGTGAATGCTGTGAATGCTGTGGCTGTACAGCTCTTCCGCGCTGAGCACGTAGGGCCGTACGAGGTTGTCGTAGCGCTCGAAGGGCCAGATGTCGACGGGCTTGTGGGGTGGGGGAGGAGGGACGGGTTCCGACGGCTCCTCCGCCTCGGGCGGCGGCGGACCGGGCGCGGCCCAGCGGAGCAGTGCCTCGCAGAGCCGGAGGACGAGTGCGCGCATGGCGGTGCCTCAGCTTTCGTCTCAGGGTTGGTTCAGGGTCGGCCTGACGAGCGGTGATTACTGTTCGTGTCCCGATCGTCACGGGTGAGACGTACGCTGCGGAAGGGGGGCGGTGTTGTCTGGCGCCCCAGACAACGGCGAGGGGTGACATGGGCGAAGTCGTTGACGGGGAGCGGGAATCAGGGCGCGTCGCGCTCGGGCGGACACTGCTGTTCCTGCGCGAGAAGGCGGGCAGGACACTGGCCCAGCTGGCGGCGGAGACGTCGTACGACAAGAGCTATCTCTATCGCCTGGAGAAGGGGGAGAGGCTCTCCAAGCGGGCGGTCATGGAGGACCTGGACACCTACTACGAGTCCGGTGACCTGCTGGTTCGCCTGTGGCGGGACGCGCGCAAGGAGGTCATCAAGGACAAGTACAAGGCGTTCATGGAGCTGGAGGCGACGGCTCGGGTCATGTGGATGTTCCAGCTTGCGGTGCCGGGGCTGTTGCAGACGGAGGAGTACGCGCGCACGGTGTTGTCAGGGTTGTCCAGAGCCCAGACAACGGCAGGCAACAGCGAGGAGATCGAGGAACAGGTGGCCGCGCGTATGGGACGGCAGGAACTGCTGTACCGCGAACCGGCGCCCAGCATCCGCGTGATCCTGGATGAGGGGGCCGTGCGGCGGCCTGTCCCCGATGCTCAGGTGTGGGCGGATCAGTTGTCGCGACTGGTGGACGCCGCCGAACTGCCGTCCGTGGCCCTTCAGGTGCTGCCCTACACGGCAGGTGTGCACGACCTCATGAACAGCCACCTCACGTTGCTGTGGCAGCGAGTCGGTGACCCCATCGCCTATGCGGAGGGCAACGGAGTCGGAGAGCTGATCGACGATCCGGACAAGGTTCTGTCCTTCCGCTTGTCCTACGATCTCGTCCGGGACGCGGCCCTGCCTCCGGAGCAGTCGACGGCGTTCATCAAGCGCCTTTTGGAGGAGTGCAGATCATGAACCGGACCCCCGACTTCACCGCCGCCATGTGGCGCAAGTCGTCCTACAGCGATGGGGGACAGACGAACTGCCTCGAAGTCACCGACGGAGTCCCCGGCATAGTCCCCGTCCGGGACAGCAAGGCCCCGGACCGCCGTCCGCTCCTGTTCTCCGCCCGGGCCTGGTCCGCCTTCGTCAAGGTCGTCGCGGCTGACTGAGCACCTTCGGGTGAAGGGGGACGGAGGCGGGGGCGCTCGCACCGTGGTGTGGCTATGGTGAATCCATGGCAGAGAACACCACCATCCAGGTGTCCAAGCAGGCCCGTGATCACCTCGCCCAGGTCGCCAAGGAACGCGGCATGACCCTCGGCCAGCTCATCGAGCAACTGGCGGCGGAGCAGCCGACGGCGGAGCAGATCGCGGAGCGGGTCGCGGCCACGCGCAAGGTGCTGCGTGAGCGCATGGGGTGCACGCTCACGGACGAGGAGTTCGACAGCGGGCCGGACGTCCTGGCCAACATCTACGCGATGGCTGCGGAGAAGATGCTCTCCGGCCGCGTGAAGACGCGCCCTGACCAGGGGCGCGCCGCGTGATCGTCCTCGACACGGGCGCGGCGCTCGCGCTCGTTCGCGGTCACGAGGCCCTGCACCGCCTCGCGGACGACGTCGCGCACATCCCCGGTGACTGGTTGCACGTTCCCTCCCTGTGCCTCATGCGGGCAGAGGAGAAGGACGAGGGCGTCGGGCGGACACTGCTCGCGCTGCCGGGCATCCAAGTCGACCCACTCGGGCAGACGGCCGCGGTGACGGTGGGTGGGATGGTGCGTGGCGGATGGGGCGGAGCCGATACCTGCCATGCTCTCTACGTCGCCACGCCGCACCTGGAGACGGGCGGCATGTCCATCATCCTGACGGGACACGAGGACGACTACCCGCCGGGCGTACTCGCCATCGACATCGACTCCCCCGGAATGCTCGGCTTCCACTGAGGCTCGCCAGGAGTGGGCATGGCGCTGATCGTACGAGCGTGCCGGGACGCTTGGCCTAGTGTGGCTGTGCATACCCGTTCATGAGACTGCTTACGTGAGGAGCAGCGGTGATCACCCGGATCGAGATCGACGGCTTCAAAACGTTCGACGATTTTTCGCTCGACGTGCCGCCGTTCCTCGTCCTGCTGGGGGCCAACGGCTCAGGCAAGTCCAACCTGCTGGAAGCGGTAGTGCTGCTGGGTCGTCTGATGAAGGACTCGCGGGGTCAGACGCTGGTGCGTTACGCCCGACGGGGCGGGCCTCGGGAACTGTTCCGGCGAGGGCCGGGCGGTGACCTGGTCGACGAGATGAGGTTGAGCGCCAATGTGCTGGTGCGAACTCCCAATTTTGGACCAGCACATGTACGTGTGGATGCGACCGTCAATTACCGCGAGGCGCCGGAGCCCTTGCATGTGCGCGTGGACTTCACTCCTATCGGCAGTGAAGGTGTGGAGCTGCCATCGCATGTCGCGGACCAAATCGATGACAACGTGCTCCATCTACTCCACCGGCTCCCTGACGATTCGGATCCGGTGAAGCAGAACGAGGCCGAGCGTGAGATCTACGGCGCTGTGCGACGCGCTGCGGAAGGATGGCGCATCCTCGACCCCTCGCCTGACGCCATGCGTCACCCGGCGGACGCTTACGACTCCGATCCCCTCACCGAGGACGGACGCAATCTGGGCGCGGTGCTCGGTCGGTTGTGGGACGGGGAATCGGAGCGAAAGTCCGACTTCGAGGCTGATGTCGCCGCAGTTCTCCCCGACATCCGGGAGATCGATGTGGTCCGGGACGAGGATCGAGCGTTGTGGGAGATCTGGATCCAGCACAAACATGAGCCGAAGATGACGCCACGCGTCGTTTCTGGCGGAACACTTCGCATGCTTGCCCTGCTTGCTGCGGCACACGACCCCGCCTATTCCGGTGTGCTGATGCTGGAGGAACCGGAGAACGGACTGCATCCGAGCCGCGTGCCAAGGCTGCTGGAACGGTTGAAGAGGCGGGCCACAGAACTGGCAGGTATCGAACGGCGGGCGTGGTACGGCGATTTCGAGGCAGGCAGCGGCGACGATCTTCGTCAGATCCTCGTGACCTCCCACTCTCCTGTCGTCCTGGCCTCCCTTCGTGACGAGGCCCCTCACAACGTCGTCTTCCTTGACACGGTTACCCGCGTGGGCGGTGGACAGACGCCGTCAAGGCTCACCCGCGCCCGCACTGTCGCGGCAGACGGCGAACGCGGGACCTATGTCACCCCCTTGGAAGTACGCCAGTACCTTGACCCGGTGGGGTACGCGCGTGGGGCGTAGGTATCTGAACATCGTCCTGCTCACGGAGGGCGAGAGCGACCAGTGGTTCCTGCTCCCGCTCATCGACCGTCAGGTGGAGGCCCTGGAGTCGGACACGACGGTCGGGTTCGACTTCGGAGGCACCGTTCCCGGTGCGTGTTTCACCGTGTCGCAGCGCGAAAGGGTCGTTGCGGAAGTCGAGTCGCTCCTCAAGGAGATGGACCTCGTGATCATCCATCATGACCACAATGAACAAGGCAAGATCGACGCTGTACGGTCAGGCTTGACGGACCCGGCCTCGGCCGCGCGGGTCATCGGGATCGTTCCAGTACGGGAGACGGAGGCCTGGATGCTTGCCGATCCGGACGCCCTGCCGCAGGCCCCCGCTGCCGTGGTCCGGGAGACAGTCCGGTCACCTCGTGATGTCCACAAGCTCGCGGATCCCAAGAAGACCTTGGCCCAGGCGTTCGGGCCGAGACACCGGCCTGAGTACGACTTCGACCGACTGGGCCAGCGAGTGTCCTTGACCGTGTTGCGGCAGGTCCACGCTTACGCGCGCTGGGTCGATGACCTTCGTGCGGCGATGGAGCGCTCGCATTTCCTGTGAGCCGAGCCTCGGCTGTCACGTTCAGGTCGGCGCGCATCCCGTCGGGTGAATCGGATGGGAAATCGGGACGGGCAGGCACACGGTTCGGTCACCGTGGCGTCATGGCAGTGAATGCGATCTTCGATGGAGAGTTCGACCGAGGGGAGGGCGTCTCGGCCGACCCGTGCGTGTCGTGGACGGAGGCGGTGCGTGGACGCACCGCGAGGGGGCGGTGAGCGCGACTATGGTCGTAGACACGGCACGACTAGGAAGCCCTCGATCATGGCTCTCCATGCTGCGGAATCCGATCCGGCGATCTCTCCCATGCCCGAGCGGACCCCGATGGCGCTGCGCAGGGCCATCGCCGAGGACGCCCCGCATCTTCTCCCTGACTTCGAGGCACATTGGAAGCGGGCAATCAGTGATGCCTGCGACATCGCTCCTTTGCCCGCCTTCCTGGCCCGCTGGTGGTGCGAGTACGCGATCGCCCGTGATCCGCAGCTCGATGCTCATGTGACCGAACTCCAGCACCGCCCCGCAGAGGCAACCGACATTGCTGAGGCCAGGACTCTGCTCGACGAGGTGGCGCAGATTCGCTACAGCGCGCGAAAGCTGGAGCCGCGAGTGAGCGACGAGTTCATGGGGCCGCCTTGGCAGATGGACCGGCGACTGGATGCCCTCGCAAGTCGTGATGAGCCGCCCGACCACGTGCGGAAGTCGGTCGACGAGGTTCGCGCCGAGTTGGTCATCGCGAAGGACCCGTACTTCCGGGGGATCGACGCCGATGCCGACCTCCCCCAGAGCATGTGCGTCGAACCCGTATGGTCCAGCGATCCGAAAGGACCGCGCATCCTGTACTTCGACAACCACTGCGGCTGGTTGGTCTACAGCTTCGTTCCGCGTACTCAGGATCCGTAGCTCCTGGTCTATGAGCTGTTCTGGCAGGAGGCCGACCCGCCTATGCCGTTTCCGGCGGCGGAGTAGCCGCCCCCGGCAGTCGTACCGTCGCCAGCGTGCCGCCGCCCTCAGCACGCGACAGGGACACCTCGCCGCCCGCCTGCTCGACGGTACGGGCCACGATCGACAGACCCAGGCCCGATCCCGGCAGGGCCCTCGCGCTGGGGGAGCGCCAGAAGCGGTCGAAGACGTGGGGGAGTTCGTCGGCGGGGATGCCGGGGCCGTGGTCGCGTACCGTGAGGACACCCGCGTCGAGGGAGACCTCGATCGTGCCGCCCTCGGGGCTGAACTTCACCGCGTTGTCGAGGATGTTGACGATCGCACGCTCCAGCGCGGACGGCTCGGAACGGACGTACCAGGACTGGATGTCCGCCGTGATCGTCAGCTCGGGGCCGCGCAGACGGGCCCGGCGCAGGGCCGCCTCCACGGTCTCCTGGAAGTCGACCACCTGGAGGTCGCGGCCTCCCTGCTGGCCCGAATCCGAGCGCGACAGCTCCTGCAGGTCGCCGATCAGCGAGGCCAGTTCGGTCATCTGGGCCTTCACCGAGGCGAGCAGGGCCTTGCGGTCCTCCGCCGGGATCGGGCGGCCCGTCTCCTCGCTGCGGGTGAGGAGTTCGATGTTCGTGCGGAGGGAGGTGAGGGGGGTGCGGAGTTCGTGGCCGGCGTCCGCGATCAGTTGTTGCTGCAGTTCGCGGGAGTTGGCGAGTGCGCCCGTCATCGAGTTGAAGGAGCGGGAGAGGCGGGCGATCTCGTCCTCGCTCTCCTCCTCGACGGGGATGCGGATGCTCAGGTCCTCGGTGCGCGCCACGTGTTCGACGGCTTCCGTGAGCTTGTCGACCGGGCGAAGGCCCGCGCGAGCCACGGCCAGACCGGCGGCCCCGGCACCGACGACTCCGATGCCGGAGACGAGGAGGAGGATCAGGGCGAGGTCGTTGAGGGTGGACTGGGTGCCCTTGAGGGGGAGGGCGACCAGGAGCGCCGCGTTGGACACCTCCCCCGTGCTCCGGTTGCTGAAGGTCACCGGCCGAACCTTGACGCGTACGTCGTTGCCGTCTGTGTCGGTGCTGTTGTGGTAGACGGCCTTGGTGCGGCCCGTGGCCGTGACGACGTCCTTGTCGGTCTGGGTCACCTTGACCGCACCGGCGGAGAATTCCACGACACAGGACGTTCCACCCTCCAGAATCACCTGGAAGTAGGTGTTCTGACCGAAGCGGTTGGTCTGCTGCGGAGTCTGCGTGCAGTTCTCGATCGCGAGTCCGGCCTGGTCATCAAACGCAGGCATATTCATTGATTTGTCGAGATCGCCGTCCAGCTGGTCGTACAGCTTCCCCTGCACGATGAACCAGCACGTCACCGACACCGCCGCCACCGCGAACGCCACCGCCGCCGCGACCAGCATCGACAGCCGGGTCCGGATCGGCAGGGACCGGTACCGGCTCAGGAGCTTCTTCACTCCGCGCCGCCCTGTCGCAGGACGTACCCGACGCCCCGCACGGTGTGCACGAGCCGCGGCTCGCCGCCCGCCTCGGTCTTGCGGCGCAGGTACATGACGTACACGTCCAGGGAGTTGGAGGACGGCTCGAAGTCGAAGCCCCAGACCGCCTTCAGGATCTGCTCACGGGTGAGGACCTGGCGCGGGTGCGCCATGAACATCTCCAGGAGCGTGAACTCCGTGCGGGTCAGCTCCACCGGGCGCCCGCCCCGCGTGACCTCCCGCGTCGCCAGATCCATCCGCAGGTCCGCGAAGGTGAGCGCCTCGTCCACCTCGGCCGTCTCGGCCACGGCGGCCGCGTACGAGCTGCGGCGCAGCAACGCGCGGACGCGGGCGAAGAGTTCGTCCAGCTCGAAGGGCTTGACCAGGTAGTCGTCCGCGCCGGCGTCGAGGCCGGTGACGCGGTCGCCGACCGTGTCGCGGGCCGTGAGCATCAGGATCGGGGTCGTGTCGCCCGCGCCGCGGATCCGCCGGGCGGCGGTCAGACCGTCCATGCGCGGCATCTGTATGTCGAGGATCACCAGGTCCGGGTGGTACGCGGTCGCCTTCTCCAGCGCGTCCGCGCCGTCGACGGCGACCTCGGTGCCGTAGCCCTCGAAGGCGAGACTGCGCTTGAGTGCGTCGCGCACCGCCGGCTCGTCGTCGACGATGAGGATGCGCTGGGGTTCGGGGGCGCCTTCGGCGGGGCTCATGTGGTCTTCGTTCCTCGTGTGCGGTGGATTACAGGGCCGGGGCGCCGTAGGGGTTCTTGTGCGGTGCCTGGTGCTGCGGGTGCGTTGTGGCTGGTCGCGCAGTTCCCCGCGCCCCTGAAGGGGCGCGCGCAGTACCGCCCTAGCCTTGCACGTCCCCTGGCCGCGCAGTAGCCCGTGAGGATCAGCTGCGAACCGTACGCCGGTGCAGGCGGGCCGTCGTGTTGCGGCGGGTCGTGGCGTGGGGGGTGGACGCCACCTCGGGGGCCCTCGTCACCGGCGTGTGCAGTGCGGCGGCCACCGCGAGAGCGAGGCCCAGCCCGGCCGGGTCGCCGGCGGTCGCGACGTCGTGCGAGACCTGCTTGATCTGCGCGCCGTTCTTGATCTGCGTGATCATGTCGAACTCCTTGGACTCAGCGGGACTGGAAGGGAACTACCTGGTCGGAGGGTCGGACCTCAGTCCGAGCCGCCCGCCCGCAGCGTGCTCAGGTCGGCCTTGACCGTGTTGACCGGGATGGCGAAGCCGAGGCCGACGCTGCCGGCGCTGGAGGAGGAGGCGTCCGCGGCGGAGTACATCGCCGAGTTGATGCCGATGATGTTGCCGTTCATGTCGATGAGGGCGCCGCCGGAGTTGCCGGGGTTGAGGGAGGCGTCGGTCTGGAGGGCCTTGTACGTGGTCGTGGAGGAGCCGGTGTCACCGTTGAACTCCTGGCCGCCGAACTCGAACGGCCATTGGCCGCTGCCGCCGCCCTGCTGTTGCTGCTGCTGGCCCTGGCTCTCGTCCGTCGAGACCGTCACGTCACGGTCGAGGGCGGAGACGATGCCGCTGGTCACGGTGCCGGTCAGGCCCTCGGGGGAGCCGATCGCCACGACCTGGTCGCCGACCTTGACGCCGCCGGAGTCGCCGAGGGTGGCGGCCTTCAGCCCGGAGGCGTCCTGCAGCTTGATGAGGGCGAGGTCCTTCTTGCTGTCGGTGCCGACGACCTCGGCCGTGTAGGACTTGCCGTCGCTGGTCGTCACCTTGATCTGGGAGGCGCCGGAGATCACGTGGTTGTTGGTGATGATCTCGCCGTCGCTGGTGATGATCACACCGGAACCGGTGGACTCACCCGCGTTCGAGCTGGCGCTGATCTCCACGATGCTCGGGCTGACCGCCGTGGCGACCCCGGAGACCGTGCCCTTCTCGCTGGTCGGCACCACGCTGGTGCTGGTGGAGCTGGAGGCCACGGTGTCCGTGCCGGTCAGCTCCTGGATGCCGTACGCCGTACCGCCGCCGATCGCCGCCGCGACGAACGCCACGGCAGCCAGCAGCGCGATCGGACCCCGGGCACGCTTTCTCGACGCGGGCGCGGGCGCGGGCGCGGAGGCGGGCGCGGACTCGGGGACGGTGGCGGAGGACACCGGCTCGGTGAGGAGCGCGGTCGGAGCGGCGTGTGCCGAGGCCGCCGCCGGGCCGTACGCCGGCGGGGGCGGCCACTCCGGGTTCACCGGGTTCACCGGGGTGGAGGCGTGCTGCTGCTGGAGGTACGCGGGCTGCTGCTGGGTCTCGCCCTCGGCGTACCCGGAGTGCTGCTGCTGGTCACCCTGGTAGGGGTTCTCGTACTCGCCGCTGCGGCGGAAGCTCTCGGTCATGACGCAGAGCCTGCCGCCCGACCATGAGACGTTCCTGAGTGCTCCCTGAGAACCCCGCCAGAACCTCGTTCACCCCGGATAAAGGCGCCGCGCCCCGCAGGCATGGGAAACAGAGGGTTGCCGTGCGGTGATGCCACGGGACGCAACATCCGAATACTTGTCTGACTCCTGTGAATTCCGTGTCCGGTGGGACGCACGAGGCCTACGATCTCCCAGCCGGAGGGGGGCTCCGCGATACGACCCGAGGCCGGGACAACCGGTTACGGGGCGGTCGGCGTCGTACGCCCTGCTCGGGCTGCCCACGACACCCACGCATCCCAGGAGCCCTGAGTGATACGTGCCTTCAAGGCACTTCCCGCCGCCGCCCTCGCGCTCGCGCTGAGCGGCGCCGGCGTCCTCGCGGCGCAGCCCGCGACGGCGGCCGACGAGCCGACGCAACCCACTGTCACCCTCGACCAGCCCGCAGCCCCCAAGACCTCCGCCAAGGAACTCCGCCAACGCGTGATCAAGGCGGCCGAGGACCAGGCGGGACCGTCGTCGGACGACTCCGAGGCGTCCGACGACGCCTCGTCCTCCCCGTCCCCGTTCATCATCGGCGGCAGCGAGACGACGATCTCCGCCGCCCCCTGGATGGTCCAGCTCGCGTACTACGACGCGACCACCGACGAGGGCTTTTTCTGTGGCGGCACCCTGGTCGCCCCGAACAAGGTCCTCACGGCCGCCCACTGCCTCTCGGGCCTCGACTGGACGACGAACGGCGCGGTCCTGGCCGGCACGACCGACCTGTACGACGACACGACCGGCACGGACGCGGGCGTCCTGCGCCAGTGGGAGCACCCGAAGTACGACGAGGACACCATCAAGAACGATGTCGCCGTCCTCACCCTGGACCGCCCGCTGGAGCAGAAGCCGCTGCGCCTGGCCGCGTCCGACGACAGCTCGCTCTACACCGCCGGCACGAAGGGCACGGTGTACGGCTGGGGCCTGACCTCCGGCGGTGAGGACGCCCAGCTGTCCGCGAAGCTGAAGAAGGCGACGCTGCCGCTGGTCAAGGACGCGACCTGCGACAGCGCAATGAAGTCGGTCCTCGGCACGGACTACTTCGCCGAGGGCTCCATGGTCTGCGCGGGCACCCCGGCCTCCGGCGGCGACGAGGGCACCACGAGCACCTGCAACGGCGACTCCGGCGGCCCCCTCGTGGTCGGCGGCAAGGTCGTCGGCATCGTGTCGTGGGGCGTCTCCGGCTGCACCGCCAAGGGCGCCTACCCGGTCTTCACCAAGGTCTCCGCGTACACCTGGGCCGCCCAGCCCCGGATCGACGACACCGACCTGACGTACGACGGCCGCGCCGACCTCCTCGCCCGCACGCCCTCCGGGAACCTCTTCCAGCAGAACAGCAACGGCACGTCGCTCACCTCGCGGGCCTACCAGGGCAACGGCTGGCAGAACGCGAGCTGGGGCATGCAGGCCGACCTGGACCGGGACTTCTACCAGGACCTGATCATCCGGGACAAGAACGACGGCAAGCTGTACCGCAGCTACATGAACCACTCCACCTGGGAGTGGACCTGGATGCAGATCAGCTCCGTCTGGGGCGGTTACAAGTCGTACGCGATCCCCGGCGACCTCACGGGCGACGCGCTCCCCGACCTCCTGGCCCTCGATGCCGACGGTTCCGTGTACCTCTACCCCGGCAAGGGCAACGGCCAGTTCAACGCCAAGATCCGGGTGGTCAACAAGGCATGGAAGGGCGCCAAGCTCCTCGGCCGCGGTGACCTCTCCGGCGACGGCAAGGCCGACCTCCTGGTCCGCGCCTCCAACGGCACGCTCTACCTCTACAAGGGCACCGGCAAGGCCGCGACCCCCTGGTCCGCCCGCATCCAGGCCCGCACCGGCTGGAAGTTCACGGCCTACGTGACCAACGGCGACGTCACCGGCGACGCCATCGCCGACGTCATCGCCCGCGACTCCGACGGCACCCTCTGGCTCTACCCCGGCACGAACAAGGCCTCGACGTCCCTGTTCGCCGGCCGCGTCAAGCTGGGCACGGGCTACAACCAGTACAACGCGCTGTTCTAGGTCCACCTACCGCAGCGAGGCCCGCGCCCCATTCTTTTCGGGGCGCGGGCCTCGCTGCGCTGAGGAAGTGGGGGCAACCGCGTGCTTTTGCCTTCGAGGGGCGCGGGGAACTGCGCGACAAGCCACGACGAACCCGCGGCCGACAACGCACCCAAGCCCCTACGGCGCTACTCG
>NZ_JBHVDX010000024.1:15676-72870 GCF_042802555.1 Streptomyces sp. NPDC057474
GCGCACCGGAGCTACTCGCACCGGAGCTACTCGCACCGGAGCTACTCGCACCGGAGCTACTCGCACCGGAGCTACTCGCACCGGAGCTACTCGCACCGGAGCTACTCGCACCCGCACGACCGCCGAGTGACCAACTTCGACGGAAACAGCTTCACCCGCTCCCCCCGAGACCCGGCCACCCGAATCCCGTCATCGAGCACGAGATCCACCGCGGCCCGAGCCATCCCCGTACGATCCGTCGCGATCGTCGTCAGCGGCGGATCAGTCAGCGCCGCCTCCTTGACGTCGTCGAACCCGGCGACAGCCAACTCGCTCGGCACCTCGATCCGCAGCTCACGCGCGGCCCGCAGCACACCGATCGCCTGGTCGTCGGTGGAACAGAAGATCGCCGGCGGCCGCCCCGGCCCCGCCAACAACTTCAGCGCCACCTGGTACGCGTCGTACCGGTTGTAGGGCGCCTGGAAGAGCCGTCCCTCGGTCGGGATCCCGGCCTCGTCCATCGCACGGCGCCAGCCCTCGACGTGGTCGGATACGGGGTCGCCGACGAGCGGGGTCTCGGCGATGCCGCCCATACAGGCGACGTACTCGTAGCCGTGCGAGAGGAGATGCTCGACGGCGAGCTGCGCGCCGCCGAGGTCGTCGGTCACCACGGCCACGTCGTCGATCGCCTCGGGCCGCTCGTGCAGCAGCACGACCCGCGCGTCCCACGCGTCTATCTCGGCGGCGGCGTTGTCGTTGAGGGCGTGGCTGACGAGGATCAGCCCGGAGACCCGCATCCCGAGGAACGCCCGCAGATAGTGGACCTCACGCTCGGCGACGTAGTCGGAGTTCCCGACGAGGACCATCTTGCCGCGCTCGGCGGCCGCCTGTTCGACCGCGTGCGCCATCTCGCCGAAGAACGGCTGGCGCGCGTCCGGGACGATCAGGCCTATCAGCTCGGTGCGCCGCGACGCCATCGCCTGGGCGACCCGGTCGGGCCGGTACGACAGTTCCTTGATGGCGGCGAGGACACGCTCGCGCGTGGCCGGGGCAACCGGCCGGGGTCCGTTGTTGATGACGTAGCTGACGACGGCGGTCGATGTACCCGCCAGTCTTGCCACGTCATCCCGAGTCACCTTGGCCACGCGCGGAGTCTACGCGGATAAAACGCCCCTGGGCAGGGCGTACGGGAGCCTCCCTGTGCGGTGGCTGTACGCATGCCGCCCCACAGGGACCCGATGGACTCGGTCACTACGCCTCGGCCGCGATCTCGACGGTGTCCCGGGGCGCCGTCTCGTCCGCATCCGCCGCCTTTGAGGGGTCGGCCTTGGCCTTCACGTCGTCACCGGCGCGCTCCGCCTTCTCGGGCGTAACGAATCGATAACCGACGTTCCGAACGGTCCCGATCAGCGACTCGTGCTCGACGCCGAGCTTGGCGCGCAGCCGTCGTACGTGGACGTCGACCGTACGCGTACCGCCGAAGTAGTCGTAGCCCCAGACCTCCTGGAGCAGCTGGGCGCGGGTGAAGACGCGGCCCGGGTGCTGGGCGAGGTATTTGAGGAGCTCGAACTCCTTGAAGGTGAGGTCGAGGACGCGCCCCTTGAGCTTGGCGCTGTAGGTCGCCTCGTCCACCGAGAGATCGCCGTTGCGGATCTCCATGGGGGAGTCGTCGTTGACGATCTGCTGCCGGCCCATGGCCAGCCGCAGCCGGGCCTCGACCTCGGCGGGGCCCGCCGTGTCCAGGAGTACGTCGTCGATGCCCCAGTCCGCGGTGACGGCGGCGAGACCGCCCTCGGTCACGACGAGGATGAGGGGGCAGCCGGGGCCGGTGGAGCGGAGCAGCTGACACAGGCTGCGGACCTGCGGGAGGTCACGGCGTCCGTCGATCAGGATGACGTCCGCACCGGGGGTGTCGACGAGAGCGGGGCCTTCCGCCGGTGCCACGCGCACGTTGTGCAGCAGCAGGCCGAGGGCCGGAAGCACCTCGGTGGAAGGCTGGAGGGCATTGGTCAGGAGCAGCAGAGAACTCATACGTCTGGTTCCTCCTCGGTCCCTGCGAGGACGTGTGTGGCACTGCGGCACCGCGATTTCGACTGCGGGGCTTCACAGCGTTCTGCTCTGCGATCCCGGGGCCCGTACACCTGCGGTCACCTGGCGTTTCCCGCTCGTATACAACACTTCCGAAAGCACAAAAGGACCCGGGGGCGACATTGCCCGAGTCCTCTGTCCAGCAGAATAGCCCACATGAGTGCTGGTCCGGCAGGTCATGTGACGCGATCTTTCGACATTCCGAACTCTGAGACGGCTGGTCGAACCACTTCGAGGCCGCCCCGAACCCCTTTGCGCAGGTTTCTGCGCACTGACGACGGGGTGAATATCGAGGTCGTATACGACCCGGAGGCCGTTGTATACAACCGCTCGGGCGACACCGGAACTCCATCCTCCGGCCACCTGGCCGTCGTCGTCGCCCACGGCTTCACGGGCGATGTCGATCGTCCACATGTTCGGAGGGTGGCGGAGACGCTCGCCCGGTACGGGTCCGTCGTCACCTTCTCCTTCCGCGGCCACGGAAGATCCGGCGGCCACTCCACGGTCGGCGACCGCGAGGTGCTCGACCTCGCGACGGCGGTCCGCTGGGCCCGCGAGCTCGGCCATGAGCACGTCGCCACGGTCGGCTTCTCGATGGGGGGCTCGGTCGTCCTGCGCCACGCGGCCCTCCCCGACGGCCCCGACGCGGTCGTCTCGGTCAGCGCCCCCGCCCGCTGGTACTACCGCGGCACGGCCCCCATGCGCCGCGTCCACTGGCTCATCACCCGCCCGGAGGGCCGCCTGGTCGGCCGCTACGGCTTCCGCACCCGCATCCACCACCGCGACTGGAACCCCGTCCCGCTCTCCCCGGTCGAATCCGTCCCCCTCATCGCCCCCACCCCGCTCCTGATCGTCCATGGCGACAGAGACGGCTATTTCCCGGTCGACCACCCGGAGATGCTGGCGGCAGCGGCGGGGGACAACGGGGAACTGTGGCTGGAGAGAGGGATGGGGCACGCGGAGAACGCGGCGAGCGAGGAATTGCTGGAGCGGATCGGGGAGTGGCTCGTGAGCAGAGGCCGCGGTGGCCGCGGGTAGCGCCCCTTCAGGGGCGCGGGGCTGTACCGATGTGCGGCTCCGCCGCGTGGGCGCGACCAGCCCCCACCGGGCCCGCGGTTTCCGCACGACGCCAACCGCCCCGTAGCCTGATCCCGTCACGACTAATACAGAGGAACGCAGATGCCAAAGGGCACCGTCCGCTACTGGGCCGCGGCCAAGTCCGCAGCCGGCCTCGCCGAGGAGCCCTACGACGCGGCCACCCTCGCGGACGCCCTGACGGCGGCCCGCGAGCGACACCCCGGCGAACTCGTCCGTGTCCTGCAGCGATGCTCGTTCCTCGTCGACGGAAACCCCGTGGGCACCCGTGAACATGAGACGGTACGTCTGGCCGAGGGCGGCACGGTCGAGGTGCTCCCGCCGTTCGCAGGAGGGTGACCCCCACATCATGAGCAACCAGCCGTACGGGTACGAGGGCCACCAGGGACACCAGGGCCACCAGGGCTACGACGCCTACCAGGAGCCCCAGCAGTACGGGGCCCAGGCGCAACCCCAGTGGCAGGGCTACGACGAGAACCAGGCCGCCCAGGCCCAGCAGTACACCCAGCAGTGGGAGGGCCAGACCTGGGAGACCCAGATCCAGCCTCAGACCCCGCCCGCCGCCAACCTGTCGGAGACGGCGTACCTGCCCCCGCGGACGGACGGCCAGAACGGACCGTACGGCCAGGACGCGCAGTACGGCCAGGACGCGCAGTACGGCCAGAACGCGCAGTACGGCCAGTACGCGCCCCAGGCCCAGCCGCAGGCACATGCGCAGCCCCGGACGGACCCTGTCACGGCACCCGAGCACGGCTACGGTCCGCCCACCCTCACCGGCAACACCCGGGTCACCGACGCCCAGCGGGCGCGGGCCGAGGGGCGGTCGCCGATCATCGAGCCCGGGATGCAGCCGGCACTGATCACGGCCGTACTGGCCCTGCTGCTGGCCGGCGCCGCGGCGGTCGGGGAGTACGCCCTCGCCGTACCCCTGGTGATCCTGCAGGCCGTGACCGCGGCGGGCTGGTTCCGGCTGAACGGCATGTGGCCGGCCCGGCAGGGCATCGTGTTGGCCTTCGCGGGCGCCCTCGCGGCGGACGTGGCCCTCTTCGTGGCCGGCCGGGAGCACGCGCCCGCCGCGATCCTCGGCACGCTCGGCGTGTGGGTCCTGCTCGCCATCGTGCTGGGGCTGCGCAGCCACGCGGACCCGGACGAGCGGATGTACGGCCTGATGGCGACGGTGGCCTCGGCGGCACTGTCGATCATCGCGACCGGCTACCTCGCGGCCGTGGCGGACGCGGTGACGGTGGGCGGGGTCGCGGTGGCGGTGGCCGTCCTGGCCCGCGCCCTGCCCCTCCCCACCCCGGCCTCGGTGGTCGTCTCCCTGCTGGCGGCGACCGGCGCGGGCATCGCCGTCGGCGGTGCGACGGACCTCGGCACGTCCGGCGCCCTCCTCGGTGCGGCCGCGGCCCTCTGTGCCCTGATCGGCCACCGCGTCGCCGCCTACGACTACCCCTCCCGCTTCGTCCACTTCACCGCGGGCGTCGCCCTGCCGCTGACGGCGGCGGCCCCGGCGGTGTACCTGCTGGGCCGCGCGCTGGGCTGACCAGGGGTTTCCTCGCCCCAGCCGCGCCCCTGAAAAGGGGCGCGGGGAACTGCGCGAGAAGCCCCACCCACCCGCAGCCGAACAACACACCCGAGCGGGGTCGGAGGGGCGGCCGCCCCTGGTGATGGGACGGGTAGGGGCGGCGGGGGCGAAATCCCAGGAGGCGCGCTCACCCGCCCTGTCACAGGTGATCAACAAGGCGGAGGAAACCCATCCCTGTCGTACGCCCGCGCGATTACTCTCGCGTAGAACGGCCACCCAGGTCGTTGAAGCCTGACGGATCGCCTGACCGAATCGCCTGACCGACCGCCGAGTGGACTACGTGGGGAACACCGAGACATGCGCGCACTGCGAATACTTGTCATCGTCGCCGTGATCCTGGGCGGCCTCTTCGTGATCGCGGACCGCGTGGCCGTCGGCTTCGCCGAGGACGAGGCGGCCGAGCAGCTGAAGACCAGCGAGGGCCTGGCGAGCACCCCCGACGTGTCCATCAAGGGCTTCCCGTTCCTCACCCAGGTCGCGAGCGGCGAACTGGACGACGTCGAGGTCGGCATCGAAAACTACGAGGCGAGCACGGGCAAGGCCGACGAGAGCATCCGCATCGCCGATCTGACGGCGAACATGCGCGGCGTCGCCTTCTCCAGCGACTACAGCTCCGCCACGGCCGCCAGCGCCACCGGCACCGCGACCATCGCGTACGACGAGCTCCTCAAGGCCGCCAAGTCGGAGCAGACCGACGTCGGCCTCGGCTTCACGGCTCGGGTCGTCGGCCTCTCCGACGGCGGCAAGGGCAAGATCAAGGTCGCGGTCGAGGTCGACCCCCCGGCCCTCGACCCCCAGACCGTCTCCGTCCTCAGCAGCGTCAGCGTGAAGGGTGACACGGTCGAGGTGCACGCCGACTCCCTGCCCTCCCTGGGCGGCGTCGACCTCGCCGAGAACGCGGTCCGTTCGATCACCGACTTCCAGCAGGCCATCGACGACCTCCCCGGCGGCATCAAGCTGGACAAGGTCGAGGCGGCGCCGGACGGGGTGGAGATCACGGTGCGGGGTTCGAACGTCAAGCTGGCCGGGTAGGACGACGGACGGCGTCCGACCCGTGCGGCCGTGATGGACCGGCGGCGTCCAAGAAGCGAGACGCGCCGTCCGAAGCGTAGAGGTGACGGCGGCCGCACAGGCTCATCAGCCGTGCCGCCGCGGCCCCGACGGCTCGCTCATCCCACATTCCGGACGATCGCGTCTCAGAATACGACATGCCGGTGACACGCCCGCCTGTCCGTCCCTACGATCGACAACCATGAAGCGACAGGCGGATCTCACGAAGCGGCGGGCAGTAGACCTGTGCCGCGTCGCCGCCATGCTCTGTCGCCCCTTCTGAGCGGCAGCCCACGACTGCCGCATTCCCCGTTGCCC
Organism: Streptomyces sp. NPDC057474; assembly: GCF_042802555.1. Classification (NCBI taxonomy): domain Bacteria; kingdom Bacillati; phylum Actinomycetota; class Actinomycetes; order Kitasatosporales; family Streptomycetaceae; genus Streptomyces; species Streptomyces sp. NPDC057474. The sequence goes on from NZ_JBHVDX010000024.1 coordinate 21,792, forward strand.
TGCCCAGCCAGGGCACACCCGTGCGCGCCCGGCCCGACCGCCGTCGGCCCCTCGCACACCCCGCCGCAACTGCCCCGGAGGAGAAAGAGCATGAGCCGCAGCGACGTCCTGGTCGACGCCGACTGGGTCGAGGCCAACCTCGACGACTCGAACATCGCCATCGTCGAGGTCGACGAGGACACGACCGCGTACGAGAAGAACCACATCAAGAACGCCATCCGGATCGACTGGACGAAGGACCTCCAGGACCCGGTACGCCGTGACTTCGTCGACCAGGAGGGCTTCGAGAAGCTCCTGTCGGAGAAGGGCATCGGCAACGACACCCTCGTCGTCCTCTACGGCGGCAACAACAACTGGTTCGCGTCGTACGCCTACTGGTACTTCAAGCTGTACGGCCACGAGAACGTCAAGCTTCTCGACGGCGGCCGCAAGAAGTGGGAGCTGGACGCCCGCGAGCTGGTCGACGAGGTGCCGGTGCGCCCCACGACCGAGTACAAGGCCAAGCCGCAGAACACCGCGATCCGCGCCTTCCGTGACGACGTCGTCGCCGCGATCGGCTCGCAGAACCTGGTCGACGTGCGCTCGCCCGACGAGTTCTCCGGCAAGCTGCTCGCCCCGGCCCACCTGCCGCAGGAGCAGTCGCAGCGTCCGGGCCACGTCCCGTCCGCCCGCAACATCCCGTGGTCGAAGAACGCCAACGACGACGGCACCTTCAAGTCGGACGACGACCTCAAGGAGCTCTACGCCGACGAGCAGGTGGACCTGGCGAAGGACACCATCGCCTACTGCCGTATCGGTGAGCGCTCCGCGCTGACCTGGTTCGTCCTGCACGAGCTGCTCGGCGTGGAGAACGTCAAGAACTACGACGGCTCCTGGACCGAGTACGGCTCCCTGGTCGGCGTCCCGATCGAGCTCGGCGCCAACAAGTAAGAACCGGTAGTAAGCGAACACCCCGTTCATCCCGACCGGCCTTCCTTCCGGTCAGACCCTTTCTGGAGAAAGACATGTGTGGAGCGAAGGCCGGCGGCCCGGACGCCTCGACGATCAAGCCCGGTGAGACCACGATCCAGGGTCAGGTGACCCGCGACGGCGAGCCGGTGACGGGCTACGTCCGTCTGCTGGACTCGACCGGCGAGTTCACGGCGGAGGTCCCGACCTCCGCGACGGGCCAGTTCCGCTTCTACGCGGCCGAGGGCACCTGGACCGTCCGCGCGCTCGTCCCCGGCGGCACCGCCGACCGTACCGTCGTCGCCGAGAAGGGCGGCCTGGCGGAGGTCGCGATCGCCGTCTGAGACAGCCTTGAACGGCTGAGGCGGTTGTAGTCGAACGGCTGAGGGCCGCACCCCGTGGTGGGAACACCTGGGGTGCGGCCCTTCGCCATGGGCGGGCCCGCCGAGCGCCGGACTCCGTCCGTCGGTGGTGGGCCAGCCTTGTGCGGTGGCTCGGGCGGTTGCTCGGGAGCGCGGGGCGCGGACGTACGCTGAAGTCATGTACGCCCGCCGGCGCCATGTCTACTTCGCCATGATGGGCACGTGTCTCGCGCTCTTCGTCCTGGCCTGGGGTGTCGTACGCCTCTGGTCGGTTCCGGTCGCGGTCGGCATGTGCGTGGTCGCCATGGTCATCCCGCCGCTCGCCGCCGTCGTCGCCAACCGGCGCGGCCCCGACGACCGTTGGTGGGACGACCCCTCCGGCGACCCGAAGTCCGACGAGTGGTGGGACGAACTGGACGGCAAGAAGCGGCCGAGGTCCCCGTAGCCGGAAAGGGCTCTCGGCGTCAGTACACGAGCGCCTGGGTGTCGTCCGCCAGCGCCTCCTGCACGAACACCTGCGCGCCCGCGATCCGTACGCCCTCGATGACATCCTTCTCCGCGATGTCCCGGCGGGCCGCGCACTGCGTGCACAGGGTGAGTCGGCCGCCCGCGAGGACCGAGTCGATGAGGTCGGGGAGCGGGGCGGCGTGCGGCAGCTCGAACTCGGCGGCCCGGCCCGGCAGCGCGAACCACGCGGACTCGCCGGTCAGCCACAGGGACACCTCCACCCCGCTGGCCACCGCCACAGCCGCCACGGTGAACGCCTGCGAACAGCGCTCGGGAGCGTCCGCCCCGGCCGTCACCTTGATCACGAGCTTCTTCGCCATGGCCGCATGGTAGTCCGCATCGTGATCATCGTCGCGTCCGAGCGGCAAAGGGCCTACCTCACGGCGAACCCCGGACCCCGGCCGCGTAAGCTGGGGTCCGGCCTTGTGCAGTACCGAACCCCCGCTCATCCGAGGAGCACCCCGTGGAACTCTTCTTCGAAATCCTGCTGGTCCTGGTCGCCGTCGGCGTTCTCGCCTTCGCCGGTCTGACCGTGAAGAAGCTGTACCAGGGCCAGCGCTGACCCACGTCGAGGACATCCAGGAACCGCCACTCATGATCGAGATCCCGTCCGACCTGCACAAGGACCTCGTCCCCCTCGCCTTTCTGCTCGGCGACTGGGCGGGCGCGGGCGTCCACGACTTCCCCGGTGCCGAGAAGTGCAACTTCGGCCAGGAGGTCACCTTCACCCACGACGGCCGGGACTTCCTGGAGTACCACTCCCACACCTGGGTGCTGGACAAGGACGGCAACAAGGTCCGCCCGCTGGAGACCGAGTCCGGATTCTGGCGCATCGACGCCGACCGCAAGGTCGAGATCGTCATGACCCGTGACGACGGCGTCGTCGAGGTCTGGTACGGCGAGCTGGCCAAGCAGAAGCCGCAGATCGACCTGGTCACGGACGCGGTCGCGCGTACCGCGGCCTCGGGGCCCTACAGCGGCGGCAAGCGGCTGTACGGCTATGTGCACAGCGACCTGATGTGGGTCGGCGAGAAGTCGACGCCCGACGTCGAGCTGCGCCCCTACATGTCCGCGCAGCTGAAGAAGGTCGTCACCCCCGAGGACGTCGAGCGCTGGGCCAAGGCCCTCCCGGACGACATGCCGGACGACGGCATCGCCTTCTTCAAGTAGGTCCACGTCTTCTTCAAGTAGGTCCACGTCTTCTTCGAGCAGGTCCACATCGAGTAGGCAAGTAGACCCACATCGAGTAGGCCTTCGCGAAGTAGTCCTAGACTCGTGGTGTGGTGAGCACCGACTGGAAGAGCGACCTCAGGCAGCGCGGCTACCGGCTGACGCCGCAGCGGCAACTCGTGCTCGAAGCCGTGGACACCCTTGAGCACGCGAGCCCCGACGACATCCTCGTGGAAGTGAGGAAGACGGCGTCGGGGGTCAACATCTCCACGGTCTACCGGACCCTGGAGCTTCTGGAGGAGCTCGGGCTGGTCAGCCATGCCCATCTGGGGCACGGGGCGCCGACGTACCACCTGGCCGACCGGCACCACCACATTCACCTCGTCTGCCGGGACTGCACGAACGTGATCGAGGCGGATGTGTCCGTGGCGGCGGACTTCACGGACAAGCTGCGCGAGACGTTCGGCTTCGACACGGACATGAAGCACTTCGCGATCTTCGGCCGCTGCGAGGACTGCTCCCGCAAGGCTTCGACTACCAAGAAGTCGACTGCCAAGACTTCAACTACCGAGTCGTAGGCTTAGGCGTATGAAGAGCCCTCTGCTGTCCCTGCCCGGCGCCGTCCCCGCCGAGGGGGTGGACGAAGAGGTCGCCGCCCACTACGGCGACCTGTTCCGCGAACAGCGCGCCCTCGCCGACGGCACCGGATTCGTCGATCTGTCCCACCGGGGCGTCGTCGCCGTCTCCGGCGAGGACCGGCTCAGCTGGCTGCACCTGCTGCTGACCCAGCACGTCAGCGAACTCCCCGTCGGCGAGGCCACCGAGGCGCTGATCCTCTCCGCCAACGGCCACATCGAGCACGCGCTGTACCTGGTCGACGACGGCGCCACGGTCTGGGCGCACGTCGAGCCCGGCACCCAGGAGGCGCTGCTCGGCTACCTGGAGTCGATGAAGTTCTTCTACCGGGTCGAAGTGGCCGACAGGACGGGCGACTTCGCGGTCGTCCACCTCCCGGCCGGCTCGATCGCCGAGATCCCGGACGGCGCGGTCGTCCGCGAGACGCCGTACGGCCGTGATCTGTTCCTTCCGCGTACGGACCTGGAGTCGTACGCCGAGAAGACGGGCCCCGCGGCGGGCCTCCTCGCGTACGAGGCGCTGCGCGTCGAGCACCACCGCCCCCGCGTCGGCTTCGAGACCGACCACCGCACGATCCCGCACGAGCTGGGCTGGATCGGTACGGCGGTGCACCTGCAGAAGGGCTGCTACCGGGGCCAGGAGACCGTCGCCCGCGTCCAGAACCTCGGCAAGCCCCCGCGCCGCCTCGTCTTCCTCCACCTCGACGGCAGCGAGGTCCACCTCCCGCCGCGCGGCGCGGAGATCCGCCTCGCGGACGACGGCCCCGACGGCCGCAAGATCGGCTTCATCACGACGTCCGTACGCCACCACGAACTGGGCCCCGTGGCACTGGCCCTGGTCAAACGCAACATCCCGGTGGACGCGAGGCTCCTGGCGGACACGACGGCGGCGGCCCAGGAGGTCGTGGTCGAGCCGTAGGAGCGGCGAGCGAAGGCCAGGGGCCGGGGCCTGCACCGCCGGCGCCGCTACCGCTGCCTGCCCAGCTGTCCTGGCTGCGGGCAATCCCCGTAAGCGCCGGGGCGCGCCCCCTCCCCGACCCGCGACAGCTCCGGGCGCCCTACATCTCCAGCAGCACCGTGAACGGCCCGTCATTCGTCAGAGCGACGCGCATCTTCGCCCCGAACCGCCCGGTCGCCACCGTCGCCCCCAGCGACCGCAACTGCGCGACGACCTCCTCCACCAGCGGCTCGGCGACATCCCCGGGCGCCGCCGCGTTCCAGGTCGGCCGCCGCCCCTTCCGCGCGTCCCCGTACAGCGTGAACTGGCTGATCACCAGCAACGGCGCGTCCACATCACTGCACGACTTCTCGTCGTGCAGCATCCGCACGGACCACAGCTTGCGGGCCAGCTGCGCCGCCTTCTCCTTGGTGTCGTCGTGGGTGACCCCCACGAGAACGCACAGCCCCTCGCCCTCGATCGCCCCGACCGTCTCACCGTCCACGACGACGCTCGCGCCGTCGACTCTCTGCACCACCGCACGCATGCCGACCATCATGCCGCCGACGTCCATCAGCCGTGCGCGAGGGGGTCCCCCTTGCGGCGGGTTTGTGATCACGGGGGTTTGAAGAGCGCTTTGCCCGGTCTTTCTCATTGATCCACTACCGTCCATCTGGGGTGGATCGCGGGGACTCTGTCACATAGCGGCCACCGGGAGTGGCACCATGCTCACACACACCGGTCGAGGGGACGGTTGAGCGCATGAGCACATCGAGTACCGGGCAGCCCCCGGGGACTGCGACGTTTGACCGTACGACCCCGGGGCCCGGCCCCGGCGTTTGCCGGCCACCGGTCCAGCGCACGGACAGCGGACCACTGCCGTCGCCGGACCCGGCCGAGCACGGCCTGGCCCGGCTGCGGCTGCCCGAACTGCGCACACTGCGCCGGGACGCCCAGCGGGACGAGGCCGATCTCAGCTATCTGCGGCGGCTGCTCCAGGGCCGTATCGACATCCTGCGCGCCGAACTGGCCCGCCGGGGCGGCGCGCAGGACCCCACAGCACCAGGAGAGCCCTCGGCGCTGGTCGACCGGCTCTCGGCGATCCTCACGGACGCCCCGGCCCGGCACCGTTCGTCGGCCCGGCACGTCACCGTGGGCACGCCGTACGGGGAGGAGTACCGCCGGCTCGCCGCCGAGATGCTCGACGAGGTCGAGCTCTCCGACCTGGAGGCCCGCACCGACGACGAACTCACCGCCGGCCTCGCCCGCCTCGTCCACCACGAGCAGCAGATCTCCAGCCGCCGCCAGCGCCTCCAGCGCACCGCCGACGAGTGCAGCGCCGAGATCGCCCGCCGCTACCGTGAGGGCGAGGCCCAGGTGGACGACCTGCTCACCTGACCGACGAACTCCGTCCGAGGACGCGCTCCTGGAAGACAGGCCCGAAGGGCCGCCGTCCTCCAGGGGCGCGGGGAACTGCGCGACAAGCCATGACGGACCCGCGGCCGGGGAACGAGGGACGGGCAGGGGCGGCGGGGGCGAGGAAAACCCCGAGACACGCCGCCGAGCGTCCCCCTAGCGTGGCCCCATGAGCTCCTCCCACGACCTAGCCGTACGCCCCGTCACCGAGGACGAGATCCCGGCCTGGCTGAACGCCCTGAACACCGGGTTCCTCCGCGCCCCGGAATCCCTCTCCGACCAGGAGCTCAAGGACCGCTCGGCCCACATAGACCCACCGCGCACCCTCGCGGCTTTCGACGCGTCCCGCTCTCACGCCCCCCTCACCCCCGCCGACGCCACCCAGGTCGTGGCGACCTTCCGCTCCTTCCCGCAGGAGCTGACCGTCGTCGGCGGCCGCACCGTCCCCGCCGACGCCATCTCGAACGTCACGGTCAGCCCCACCCACCGCCGCCGAGGCCTCCTCACCCGGATGATGGCCGCCGACCTCACCGCGGCGAAGGAACGCGGCGACGTCGTCGCCACCCTGATCGCCGCCGAGTACCCCATCTACGGCCGCTACGGCTTCGGCCCCGCCACCTGGACCACCGAGTGGACCGTCGACGTACCCCGCACCGGCCTGGACCCCCGCTGGTCCGGCCCGGCGGACGGCGGCCGTGTCGACCTCGTCGACGGCGCGGCCGTACGGGCCCTCGGCCCCGCCCTCCACGACCGCCTCCGCCACGCCCAGCCCGGCGCGGTGAGCCGCGACGAGCGCTGGTGGCGGGTCAACACCGGCGACCTGCGGACCCACTCCAGCTGGGACGAACCGTTCTACGCGGTGTACCGCTCGGCGGCCGGCGAGATCGAGGGCCTCGTCTCGTACGAGGCGGACGACACCTGGCAGATGAAGCAGCCGCAGAACACGGCCGACGTCAACTGGCTGATCGCGACGACACCGGCCGCCGAGCGCGCCCTGTGGCACTACCTCTGCTCGATCGACTGGATCACCAAGGTCAAGTCCGGCTGGCGGGCCCCCGACGACCTTCTCCCGCACTTCTTCCCCGACCCGCGCGCCGCGAGCGTCACCACCCAGGCGGACTGGCTGTGGGTGCGGATCCTGGACGTCGTACGGGCGCTGGAGGCACGTACGTACGCGGGGCCCGGGACGCTGGTGCTGGAGGTCGTCGACAGGGACGGTTTCGCGGACGGGCGCTATCGGCTGGACGCGGGCCCGGACGGGGCGAGTTGTGTGCCGACGAGCGAGGACGGTGACCTCGTCCTGGAGGCCGCGGACCTGGCGACGCTGTGGCTGGGCGACGAGTCGGCCGTACGGCTCACCGCGCTCGGCCGGGTGCGGGAACAGCGGAAGGGCGCCGCCTCCGTAGCCGACGCCCTGCTGCGGACGTCCAGGCGACCGTGGTGCCCGGACGTCTTCTGAGACCTTTCCTGGTGTGTGTGCGGAATCCGTAGCTGTTCAGTTGTGGTTGTGGCTGCGCATTCAGTTGTGGCTGAACCATTCAGTTGTGACTGTGCGGACCGGTCGAACTCCCGGCTCCCCTCCGGAGGGGAGGTCGATCGGTCGGTCTCGGTGTCGCGCTCGTTGTCACTCTCGGCGTCGCCAACCATCTGAAAGTTTGACCATGTTGTGAAAGTTGGCGACCAACTCCACCGTACTTATCTCCACTTGGAGTCGTCTCATAACCACCTTCCCATGAACTGCCCAAAGATGGCGAGAAGTTGTAGTGTTTGTTCGTGGAGCGGGAACGCACGGCCGTCGATGGGCGGAAGTCGTCACAGCGGCCCCAGAGGTCACATCACGAGGTGGCCGACGTGTTGCGCGGCCGGATCAGGTCCGGCGAGCTGCGACCGGGACAGCGCATGCCCACGCAGGCGAAGCTGGCCGACGAGTTCGGCGTGGAGCGCGGTGCCGTACGACAGGCCTTGCGCATTCTGCAGTCGGAGCACCTGCTCACCAACGTTTCCAAGGGCAGCCCGGCGACTGTCGCCCCACGCCTGGGAACGGCGGCCGTCGGCGGGCCCGGAGCGGCGCCGCGGCCCACGATGGTGGAGCTTGCCCCCCGCATATCCGCCGCCTTCGCGGCCCCGCACGTCGAGATCGACGCCCTCTGTCTGACGTCCGTGTCCCTCACGCTCGCCGTGGGTGAGTCGTTGCGCGAGATTCACGCGGGGCGTATAAAACCGGCCAGGGTCGACGTCCGGGTGATGCTGCCCAGCCGTGACATCCCGCTCGCCTTCCCGGCTCCGGTCGACGCCTCGGTCGACGGCCGACTGCAGCGCCGCTGGCTCGCCCAGCGCAACGCCCAGGGGCAGGTCCTGAAGCACAACCTGCTGGCGTTACGGTCCACACACGGCATCGACGTCCATGTCTCCTTCCGCGCGCTGCCCTTCACCCCGCCCGTGAAGCTGTACCTCCTCAACGGCCGGGAGGCGCTGTTCGCGTACTACACGGTCCAGCGGAAGGAGGCCGAAGTGGACAGTGAGCAGCTGGAGATGTACGACGCCGAGGGCACCCAGTCCACGCTGTTCGCGTTCGAGCGGAGCGCGGCCGCCGCCCCGCGGGACACGACCTTCGTCGAGCAGTCCCGCCTCTGGTTCGACGCGCTCTGGGGGACCATCAGCTCGGACCTGCTGCTCACCAGCTGACGGCCGTCACAGCGCGGGGCCGTCACAGCGCGGGGCCGTCACAGCGCGGGGCCGGCGAACATCAGCGCGAGGATGACCGCGCCTATGGAGCTGCACGTGTGGTTGTTCGCCTTCAGCCCGATCGTGAGGAACAGCAGGCCGACGATTCCCATCGTGCCGAAGCGCCACTCGACGAATCGCTGGAAGGCGACGACGGCGAGGGCGGAGATGAGGGCGATGACAGCAGGCATGGTGGTACCTCCTCCGAGGGGCTGGGCGACGGGGGCCGGGATAGGGCGAGACTTCGACCAACTCGACCAAGTTGGTAACCAACTTTGTTTAAATGGTTCCCACTTGGCCTATGTTCATAACCACCTTCCCGTGAACTCCCCAAAGATGGGTGCGAGTTGTAGCGTTTGGTCGTGACCCAGGAGAACGTTGCAGTGAACGGCAGCAGAAAGCTCTCGTCCCAGGAGATCGCCGACACCCTGCGGGACCGCATCCGCAGCGGCGACCTCAGGCCCGGCGAGCGCCTGCCCACCCAGGCCGAACTGGCGGAGGAGTTCGGCGTGGAGCGCGGCACGGTCCGCCAGGCCCTGCGCGCCCTGCAGGAGGACGGGCTGCTGAGCAACGTGAGCAAGGGGAGCCCGCCCAGGGTCGCCGAGGCCACCCATGCCGCCAGGGACGAGCCACAGCCGACGATGGTGGGCCTCGGCCCCCGCCTGGCCGAGGCCTTCTCCGCGCCGCACGTCCGCGTCGACGCGGCCTGCCTCACCGCCGAGACCCTGATGCTGGCCCTCGGCGAACCGGTCCGCCTCATCCATGAGGGAACGATCCGTCCCGAGTCCATCGACGTCCGCATCCTCCTCCCCTCCCGGAAGATCAACCTGGCGTTCCCGGTCCCGGTGGAGGGCCGGGGCGAGGACGACGAGGAGGACCCGGTCCACAAGCGGTGGCTCGACCAGCGCAACGCCCAGATCCGCGTCCTCCGCCACAACCTCCAGGCCCTGCGCACCTCCCACCATCTCGACGTCCGCGTGACCTTCCGCGCCCTCCCCTTCACCCCGCCCGTCAAGCTGTACCTCCTCAACGGCCAGGAGGCCCTGATCGCCTACTACATGCTCATGAAGCGCGAGGAGCAGATGGAAAGCGGCCCCCTGGAGATGTACGACGCCTTCGGCACCCAGTCCCTTCTCTTCTCCTTCGCGAAGGACACCGGGCCTCGCGACGCCGCGTTCGTGGAGCAGTCGCAACTGTGGTTCGACGCGCTCTGGGAAACCATCACGACGGACCTGACACTTTCCTAGTGACTTCTGATACGGCGCAGACTGAACCGGCGACAGCAGAGACAGAGTCCCTTCGAGAACTGATCGCTCCCGTCCGCTTCGTGCTCTGGGACCTGGACGGGCCGATCTGTCGACTGTTTTCCGGGCATCCCGCGCACCAAGTGGCGCGAGAACTGACGGAGTTGATCGACAGACGCGGGCTGGGCGGCCTGCTGACGGAGAGGGAACGGAGTACGGCCGACCCTCAGGTCGTACTCCTGGGCCTGGGGCGGCGCCACCCGAGCAGCGACATGATCACCGACCTGATCACCGACCTGGAGAAGTGGCTCACCCGGCAGGAGCTGACCGCCGTGCCGAAGGCGTATCCCACCACCTGGGCCGACCCGCTCATCCGGACCTGGTCGCGGCGGGCCAGATTCGCCATCGCGACCAACAACTCGGCGCTCGCGGCGGCCCGTTACATCGAGACCCGCGGCCTCACCGAGTGCTTCCCCCACATCTACGGCCGCACGCGCGACCTCGACCTGATGAAGCCGCACCCCCACGTGCTGCGCCGGGCCCTCGACGCGATGGACGCCGACCCCTCCCGAGCCCTGATGTTCGGCGACGCCCCGACCGATTCCGAGGCGGCCCGTGAAGCCGGCGTCCCCTTCCTGGGCTACGCGCGCAACGAAAGCAAGCTCAAGGCGCTCCTGCAGGCGGGCGTCCCCCTTCCGCACACCGTGAACTCCTTGAAGCCCGTCCTGGACGTCCTGCGAGCACAACTTCCGCATCAGGCCTGACGGAGGTGAACGAGCACGGGAGGTCGAGCTCGGCAGTCACTCGATGCCCGTCTGTACCGGCGTGCGCGTCGACGCGGCCTGCCTGACAGCCGAGACCCGGATCAACCTGGCGTTCCCGGTCCCGGAGATGGAGAGCGGAACCTGGGGATGTACGACGGCCTCGGTACCCAGTCCCTCCTCTACTCCCCTCGAGGCGGAGACCGTCCCCCGCGACGCCGCCTTCGTACAGCAGTCCCAACAGTGGTTCAACGCCCTCTGGGAAACAATCACAACGGACCTGACACTCTCCTAGTGACTTCTGATACGACGCAGACTGAACCGGTGACAGCAGAGACAGAGTTCCTTCGAGAACTGATCACTCCCGTTCGCTTCGTGCTCTGGGACCTGGATGGCCCGATCTGCCGACTGTTCGCGGGGCATCCGTCGCACCAAGTGGCGGCGGATCTGATGGAGCAGATCGAGAGACGTGGGCTGGTCGGGATGCTGACCGAGCAGGAACGCCACAGCCCGGACCCGCACGGAGTCCTGTGCGCCCTCGGCGTACGGCATCCCCGCAGCGACCTGATCGCGGACCTGGAAGAGTGGCTCACTCAGCAGGAACTCACGGCCGCCCCGAAGGCGTTCCCCACCGAGTACGCCGACCCGCTCATCAGAACCTGGTCGCGTCGGGCACGCTTCGCGATAACGACCAACAACTCGGCGCTCGCCGCCGCGAGTTACATCGGCATTCGCGGCCTCACCGACTGCTTCCTCTACATATACGGTCGCACGCAGAACCTCGATCTGATGAAGCCGCATCCCCACACCCTGCGCCAGGCCCTGAGCGCGATGGGCGCCGATCCGGCGCTCACCCTGATGATCGGCGACGCCTCAACGGATTTCGAGGCGGCCGAGCGGGCCGGCGTCGCGTTCCTGGGCTTCGCGCGTCGCGAAGAGAAGCTCGACGAGATGAAGGCGGCCGGCGTCACACCTCATCACATAGTGAGCTCTTTGGGGCCGGTACTGGAAGTGGTGAAGCACCTGCGCTGATGGCGTCGGGAAAAGTTGGTTGCCAACCGCCGTAAAGTTGTACTGACTTGGCGCGAGGTTGAGGTCAGGAGAACTACGCGGTGAACAACGGCAAGAGGCTCTCGCACGAGGAGATAGCCGAGACGCTGCGGCAGCGCATCCGGACCGGCGAACTCGGCGCGGGCACCCGGTTGCCGACCCAGGCCAGGCTCGCCGAGGAGTTTCACGCGGAGCGGGGGACCGTGCGGCAGGCCCTGCAGAAGCTCAAGGAGGACGGCCTGCTCACCGACGTCGGCCAGGGCAGTCCTCCCCGGGTCGCGATCCCCAAGTCTCCGCCCGGTGAGGCACGTCCCGCGCTCGTCGAGCTGGCGCCGCGGCTGGAGAAGGCGTTCTCGGTGCCGCACGTGACCATCGACGCCTCCTGCCTGACGGCCGAGACTCTGATGAGTTCGATGCACGCTCCGATGCGCCTGATTCAGATGGGAGCCGTGCGACCGGAGTCGGTCACGGCCCGCATCGTGCTTCCGCCGAAGAACCTGCGCCGGCACTATCCCGCGCCCGACGGGGGCTGGGGCCAGGACAAGGAAGCGGACAGGGCCGTACACAACCGCTCAGTGGAACAGCACGAGCGGCAGATCACGGTGTTGGAGGGGCACTTCCGCATCCTGCGCGCCAACCACCAGATCGAGGCGTCCATCGAGTTCCGGGTGGGAGACGGCACACCGTTCCACAAGGTCTACCTGCTCAACGGCACTGAGGCGCTCTTCGCGCACTACATCATCGGGAAACAGAAGGAAAAGATCGACGGTGTCGACCGCGAGTTGCGGGACGCCTGGGGAACGGCGTCCCGGCTCTTCTCCTTCCACGTCCGTGACGGAGGTCGGGACGAGTGGTTCGTCGAGGACACCAAGAGGTGGTTCGACGCCCTGTGGGGGACCCTCGGACCCGATGAGGCGGGCTCCTGAGCGGCAGTCCACGACGACCGCCTGGTCGGCCTCAACTTGGGTTCAACAGCAGGGCCAGCAGCAGCCCTGCAACCAATATGCATGTCATGTTGCGCGTTCGCAGACCAATTCCCAGCAGGCAGACGCCCACGAACCCAAGCGGGCCGAACTGCCAGTGCACCAGCAGCTGCAGACCGACCCCCAGCGCTGCCAGCAGAAACTCCATCCAGAGCATGTGCCTTCCACCCCGTCCTCCGGTTGGCTGGCCGACTTGTCGGCCAATTGGACTGGTTGACTTGGAATGGATTTTCCCTGCCTTGTTGATCGATTAACCGGTAGTCCAACTTGCCGTCGATTTGGCTAGATGTGGTGTGCCGGTGGACTGGGGGCGGTAGGTTCACCCTGTGGTCACCTCAGACAGTGCGACATCCGGCGGCAGGGCGTTCCAGCGAGTGGAGGAGGCCCTGCGCCATCTGTTGGCGACGCGTCGGCCGGGCGACGTCCTTCCGCCTCAGCGGGAACTGGCCGTCACCTTCGACGTCTCCCGCTACACGTTGCAAAGAGTTCTGGGGAAGTTCACCGACGAGGGCTGGATCAAGTCCGTCCAGGGCAGCGGCATGACGGTGCTGAGGGTGCCCAACGCCCCGCAGGTGTCGCCGCAGCCAGGGCGCGTGGGGTCGGTCATGCTCGGCCCGCTGATCAGCAAGGCGTTCGAGCAGCCCGAGGTTTCCCTGGACGTCTACTCGCTCACCTCCGAGACGCTGGTCGGCCATGTCCGGGTGCAGGCCGAGCGCATCATGGCGGGGGAGATCGCGCCGGAGCGTGTCACTGTCCGCATGCTGCTGCCGCAGGAGGATCATCCGCTCGCCTATCCCCGGGCCAAGGACCCGGGAGACCACAGGATCTGGGAGCGTTGGCGGGCCATGACCCGCCAACGGCAAGCGGAGATGCGTTCCTTGCGGCAGCAGTTGTCCGGCCGGGTCGAGGTCGACCTGCAGATCCGCAAAACTCCCCTGACCCCGGACTTCAAGCTGTACGTGCTCAATGGTTCGGAGATGCTCTATGGCCCGTACAAGGTTATAGAGTGGGACATTTTGCTCGACGATGGGACGATGGTTCCGTCAGTGGACGTGTTGGGTCTGGGGTCGCCCCTCTCCTACCACCCATGGGACGAGGACGAGGACTCCCACGACGGCTCCTTCTTCATGAGCATGACGGACTGGTTCGAGTCGCGATGGACTCTTCTGAGTGAGAACAGTGCTACAAGCTGACGGTGCGGTCCATATCGTGATACGCGGTGAGCCGTTTCGTGGGAGCCACTATTCTGTGCGCCCATGTCGCACCACCCGCCCCACAGAGCGCACCAGGCACTGGTTCGGCCCTTCGCTGAACTGCGGCGCCTTAGCCTCAAGAGCGAAGAGGTCGCGGGCCACCACAACGACAATCGCATCGGACCTCTGGGGCAACCGCTGGCCTTCCTGCTGGGGGTGGAATCCGGCCACGTTCTCGCCAAGTTCCGCAAGCCCTTCGATGCGATCGAGGTGGTACCACGGATCTGGCGGCGCGAGTCGAAGGTGCTGAGCGCGGTGCGGAGCCGGTTGAGTGAGGTCCCCGACTGCCTCGTGGACTTCGGCAAGTGGTCGGTGCACGCCTACGTACCGGGGCAGGCGCTGTGCGACGTGGCACGACAGGGCCGGATCGGCGTGGACCGGCTCGGTGCGCTGGCCGACTTCTTCGCGTGCCTCCCCGACGTACCGCTGAGCGCCCTGCCGAAGCTGCCGACCAACTGGCCTGAGAACGGCGACAGCCTGGGTTTTCTGCGCTGGTTGGCCCGGTTCACCGAGGAGCGGGTGCACCAGGTCAACCGTCTGCGCTTCGGGAACCTGTTCGAAGCGGTCGGCATTCCGTACGACGCCATGCAGCGGTTCCTCTCGTCTGTGCCGTCCTTGACCGAACGACCCTTCTCCTTGCTGCACACCGACGTCCACCGGGCCAACGTGGTGGTGTCCTGGGTGCCGGGTGGCGAACGGCTGTTCGTCATCGACTGGGAACTGGCCATGTACGGCGATCCCCTGCACGATCTGGCGACCCATCTGGTCCGCATGGAATACGAAAAGGCGGAGCACGATTTGATGGTCCGCCTGTGGGCCGATGCGATGTGCCGTGCCGGCCACTCGGAGGCGACCGCGGAAATGGATCGCGATCTTCCGCACTACCTGGACTTCGAATACGCCCAGTCGGTCTACCCCGATGTGATGCGCGCGGCCGTAGACCTGCCGGACCGTCCCACGGAGCGGGAGTTCGCACGGGCCACCGACCGTGTGTGCCGGGCGATGTCGCGCGCCAGGGAGCCGCTCGACCTGATGGACCGCCCGCCGCTGGACCGGATCACGGCCGGAGAGGCCCTGCGGTGGTGGCACAAGCGGGACCGTGCGGCGATGGTGGGCGGGGCGGCAACCGTGAGGGCGACGGAGACCCCGGACGCGGCCGGGCAGGTCGAGACTCTGGAGCGGCATGGCTGACGCGCTCGGTGACTTCGGCGCTGCGAGGGCCATGCTTGCCAGGGCGCGCTGCGTTCTGTTCGACTTCGACGGGCCGATCTGCCGACTGTTCCCCCACGGGTCCTCGCTCGACGTGGCCGACGAACTCCGGGAACTGGTGGTCGACTTCGGGCAAGGGGACCTACTGACGGAGCGGGCACGCACGGACAAGGACCCGCACGTGGTCCTGCGGACCATGCACCGGGCAGGCCGCGACAGGGATCTGAAGGACCTGGTCGAGCGGCTCGAGGAACGGGTGACAGCGGGTGAACTGGCCGCCACCCGGAGGGCGTGGCCCACACCGGGTGCGAGGGCATTCATCCGGCACCTCGCGGGACGGCGCCTTCGTCTCGCCGTCGTCACCAACAACGCGGCGGACGCGGCCGTGCAGTACCTTCGGGCCAGACGTCTGGACGGATACTTCGAGTCCTTCCACGGCCGGACCGACGACCCCGATCTGATGAAGCCGGATCCCGATGTCCTCTGCCGGGCCCTGCGCAGTCTGATCCTTCCGGAGCACGACGCGGTCATGATCGGGGACACCCCGACAGACGTGGAAGCCGCGGCACGGGCAGGGGTTCGCTTCATCGGGTACGGCCGCAACGCCGAGAAGCGGGCGCGGTTGCGCGAGGCGGGGGCGAAGACGGTGCTCGGGTCGTACGTTCCGTTGCTTCACAGAGGCGGGAGAGAACGACATGGATGAGCGTTCTTCACTGATCCGCCTCGAGATGGAACCGGCAGGGACGGGCAGAGCCGCGGAAGGCTGAGACACAGCCGGGCGCTACGGGGCGCCAAGCACGTCGACGACCTCCGGCGGCCGGCCGGGCCAGCCGTACGGTCGGCCTGGCCCCGGGGTACGGGAGCCCGAGACCGGGACCCGGTCTGCGTACGCTCGCCCCATGAGTGAGAGCGGCCTGCGGGAGCGCAAGAAGCGGCGGATGTACGAGACGGTGTCGGATGTCGCGATCCGGCTGTTTCTCGAGAAGGGGTTCGACGCGGTGTCCGTGGCCGAGGTGGCCGCGGCTGCCGAGATCTCGAAGCCGACGCTCTTCCGGTACTTCCCGGCGAAGGAGGACCTCGTGCTGCACCGGATCGCCGATCACGAGGACGAGACGGCGCGGGTGGTCGCGGGACGGGCCGAGGAGGAGTCGGTGGTGGGGGCGGTGCGGGCGCATTTCCTGGCGGGGCTGGCTCGGCGGGATCCGGTGACCGGGCTGAACGACCATCCGCAGGTGCTCGCGTTCCATCGGCTGCTCTACGGCACTCCGTCGCTGGTCGCGCGGGCGTACGGCCACCTGGAGCGGGCCGAGGACGCGCTCGCCGAGGTGCTCGGGGGCGGGCTCGACGCGCGGGTCGCCGCCGCCCAGATCGTGGCCGTACGGCGGGTGCTCGCGGAGGAGAACTGGCGGCGGGTGGAGCGGGGCGAGCCGGTGGAGGAGGTCGAGCGGGACGCCGTTGCCGCTGCTGAGCGGGTGTTCGAGCGGCTGGAGGAAGCGCTTCCGCTCGGAGACGTCTGAGGAGGAGGCGACGTTCGTTCTCGATCCGTGAGGCTCGGTAAGAAATTTAACCGGGTTGCGTTTTTTTCGGTACGCTCGGCGGAATGACGCCTCTCGAACCCGCCGCCGACCCTGCTCTCCGGGACGCTCTCGTCCACGAACGCGCGTACCACGACACCTGCCGCGCAGCCCTCGCCGCCATGGTCGAGGGGGCGGGGGAGCAGGTCGTCGTCGGTGAGGACGTCTCCGCGTCGGGGGCCGACGCGGAGGTGCTCGGGTACCGCCTGCGCAGCCATGCCAAGGAGATGCGTGAGCTGCCGGAGGGGCCGTTGTTCTTCGGGCGGCTCGACTTCGACGATCACGCGAATGTCGATCAGGCCGGGCAGAGCTATCACGCCGGGCAGAGCTATCACGTCGGGCGGCTGCGGATCAGTGAGCATCCGGCCGTTCCGCCCCTCGTCGTGGACTGGCGGGCGCCGGTGTCCCGGGCCTTCTACCAGGCGAGTTCCCGTGATCCCCGCGGTGTCGCCGTCCGGCGTCGCTTCGGGTGGGCGCCGGGGAGCCGAGGCGAATCGGCCGACCTCACGGGCCTCGAGGACGAGCACCTGGACCGTCGTAGAGCCTCGGACGACCCGGAACCCGCCTTCTCGGGCAGCCCAGGACGCCTTCTCGCCGCCGAGATCGAGCGCCCCCGTCTCGGCCCCATGCGGGACATCGCCGCCACCATCCAGCCGGAGCAGGACGACCTGGTGCGGGCGGATCTCACCACCTCCGTCTGTGTGCAGGGCGCCCCGGGCACCGGCAAGACGGCCGTCGGGCTGCACCGCGCCGCGTACCTCCTCTATACCTACCCCCAGCGCATCCGCCGCGGCGGACTGTTGATCCTCGGCCCGAACCGCACCTTCCTCTCGTACATCGCGGAGGTCCTGCCGGCGCTGGGCGAGACGGGTGTACGCCAGTCGACGGTCACGGACGAGATCGCCCGGCACCCGGTCACGGCGGAGGACGACGAGCGGGCGGCGGTCGTGAAGCACGACCCCCGGATGGCGGGGGTGCTCCGCCGGGCCCTGTACTCCGGCGTCGCGGGCGGCGGCGGACCCGGGGAGCGGTTCAACTCCCTTGTCCTGTCGGAGGGGTCGTATCGCTGGCGGGTGTCCGGTGACGAGCTGCGCCGGATCGTGGCGGACGTACGGGCGGAGGAGCTGCCCTACGACATCGGGCGGGAGCGCGTCCGGGCGCGGGTCGTGCGGCTGCTGCAGGAGCAGGCGGAGCGGCGGGCCGGGCCGCGCCCGAACGCGTGGCTGTACCGGATCTCGCGGTCGCGGCCCGTCGGCGCGTACCTCGACGCCGTATGGCCGAAGGCCCGGCCGGAGGAGGTGCTGGCGCGGCTGCTCGGGGACCCGGACGCGCTTGCCGTCGCGGCTGAGGGGCTGCTCGATACGGACGAGCGGAAGGCCGTCTCCTGGGCGAAGCCCCCGCGTACCTGGCGGTCGGCCCGCTGGTCGGCCGCCGATCTCGTCCTCCTCGACGAGGTCGCGGGGCTCCTCGCGCACCCCGACGGTTACGGCCATGTCGTCGTCGACGAGGCCCAGGACCTCTCCCCGATGGAGTGCCGCGCGATCGCCCGCCGCGCGGCCTACGGCTCGGTGACCGTCCTGGGCGACCTGGCGCAGGGGACGACCCCCTGGGCCGCCCGCGACTGGCCCGGACTCCTCGCCGACCTGGGCAAGCCGGACGCCCACGTCGTCCCTCTCACCACCGGATTCCGGGTGCCGCAGGCCGTCGTAGGACTGGCGAACGGGTTGCTGGGGCGTCTGGGGGTGGAGGTGCCGGCCGCTCGGTCCCTGCGGAGGGACGGGGAGTTGCGGATCAGGAGGGTCGACGGGGAGGCGGCAGGGGGCGGGGGTGTCGTCGCCGAGACCGTCGCCGCCGTGCGGGACGCGCTCGCCCGGGAGGGGTCCATCGGGGTCATCGCGGCCGACGCGGAGGTCGTACGGCTGCGGGAGGCGCTCGGCGAGGCCGGTGTCGTGACGGGCGGGCCGGACGAACTCCGTTCGCGGGTCGCGGTGTTGGGTGCGGGCGTGGCGAAGGGGCTTGAGTACGACCAGGTCGTGGTCGTCGAGCCGGCCGCGATCGCGGCGGCCGAGGGGCGGGGGCTGCACCGGCTGTATGTCGTGCTCACGCGGGCGGTGTCGCGACTGGACGTGGTGCACGCGCGGGCGTTGCCGTGGTGAAGGATGAAGGAAGAAGGGTGCGGGCTTGGGCCGCCGTGCTGACGCGTGCGACGGGTGTGGCGGCAGGCCGCGTTACCGGAAGGCGGCGGAGTCATGACCGTACCGGCACCTTGGTGATCGAGCCCGTGGCTACGGTGAGCGGGCGCCGGTGAGCGGCCGAACACGAGCCCGATCTCCCTCCCCCCAGGGGGCTCGCGCGCCGCTCACCGGTTGTTCAGGAGGGCTCGCGCGCCTGCTTCCGCGCCCCTCCACCCACCCACCCATCGCTCAGGAATTCGTCGGCACCGTCACGGCATCCAGCACCGGGATCAACTGCTCCTCCTCGTACGTGAGATGGGCTTCGAGTTCGGCGATGAGGCGCTCCACCTCGGGGAGTACGGCGACGGGGTCGGCGTTCTCGGCCGTCACCACCCGGCGCAGGTCCTCGACAAGGGCGGCGATGCGCTCGTGCTCCTCGTGGAGGCGGGTGAGGGCCGGGGCCAGCTCGGGGTGGCGTTCGCCGAGGAAGGGGAACAGACCGACGTCCTCGCCGGTGTGGTGGTTGTGCAGGCCCTGGCAGAAGGCGAGGCAGTTGACGCGGAGTTGGGCACCGAGGTCGGCCCTGCCGCCGCTCGCGGTCAACTCCTTCTTGATCAGGGCGAGTTCGCGGCGGAAGGCGTCATGGACGACCTTGAGGGCCTCGCCCATGGAACCGGCGTTGACGTTCGGCGGGCCGGCCACGGGGACCTCGCGCAGGGCGACGACCGGGATCGTACGGTCCGTCTTCGCCTGGTACTCGGCCCATCCCGGCTCGCCCTCGACCGCCCGCGCGAACGCCCTGTCCCGCTCATCACCGACCAGTACGACGGCTTCGGCCTCGTAGGTGAACGCCCCGCTCTCCACGGTGACACGGGGGTCGGCCGTGATGTTCCGGTACCAGTCGGGGTGCTTGGGCGATCCTCCGGCGGACGCGATGACCAGGATCGTGCCGTCGCCGTCCGGGAGGTAGCCGAGAGGAGTGGTGTGCCGGTTGCCGGTACGGGCGCCGGTGGTGGTCAGGAGGATCAGACGGGCGCCCTCGAAATAACCGCCGACCTCGCCGTGATGGGCACGGAACTCGTCGATGACTTGCTGGTTGAAGGGGTTGGGCATTCTCTGCTTTCCATGGATGGCGATGGCGACAAGGGTTGTCGCGGAATTCGGGCAGGGGTGATTTCCGCAGCGCGCGCGTCAGCACGTTGCCGACGGAATGGGCGTCGACGGAATGTGCGTTGAAGTGCGTCGCGTTGCGGTGCGACGGGAGAGTTCGACGCGCGCGAAAGGAACACCGAAGGGACACCGGAGGAACACGGAAGGAAGGGAACGGTGTTCGGCGCGCGGAACTTCAGCAGGCGGGCCCCTGGCCCACCCCGACCTCACTCGGAGGCCGGGCAACCAATCCACTCACGGCGCGAGGCCGACCCGGCAGTCATGCGGTCAACGGTAACGGGAGGGGGCGGGGCCGGGCAATGCGTATTCGGCCGAAATTCCGGCGCATTTGGTCGGCGGGACTGCGGCCAGGAAAAGCACGCCTTCTCGGTCGGCCGGGTCACGCCTTTCAGCCGGCCGGGTCACGCCTTTCGGTCGGCTTCCTTGGCCGCGCGTTCCAGCCGCGCGCGATAGTCCTCCCACCACGCCGGGTCGCTCGACGGGATGCTCGTGTTGCCCTCGTTCATGCCGACCGCGCCGTCGATGAGTTCCCGGAGGATGTCGGCGTGCCCGGCGTGCCGGTGGGTGTCGGCGATCACGCGGACGACGGCGTGGTGCAACGTCACCTCGTCCTTGCCGTCGGGCCACCACGGCACCCGTCCGACCGTGTCCAGCGCCACCGCGTCGATGGTCGCGTCCGCGTGTGCCCAGGCCCGGCGGTAGAGGCCCACGATGTTCTCGCGGGACTCGTCGGCGGTGGCCCACATGTCCGCGTTGGGCTCGGCGTCACTGGCGAGCCAGGGCAGCGGCTCGCCCGACGGCCGTCCGAAGGTGTCGCCGAGATAGCCCAGTTCGACACTGGCCGCGTGCTTCATCAGCCCCAGGAGGTTGGTGCCGGTCGGCGTCAGCGGTCGGCGGGCGTCGTACTCCGACAGCCCTTCGAGCTTCCACAGCAGGGCATCGCGGGCGGACTGCAGATAGAAGCGGAGGTCGGCCTTGGCGTCCGAAGCGGCGGCGGTCATGAGGCAAGTCTGCCGCTCACACGATCTTTGTCCACCGCCTTTCCGCTTCTCCCGCCTGTCCGCCTCCGCTGCCTTCCGCTTCCCCCCGCCCTTCTGCCTTCTGCTGCCTTCTGCTGCTGTCGCCCCTCTGCTGCCGCCGCGCCGGCCGAACCCCGCAGATGTGGTCCGGTCAGTAGGCGCATGGCCATGGATGCGTTCTCACCGTTCCTGATCTCGGTGGGCGGCTTCGCCGCGGTCCTGGGCCTCTTCGTGTGGCTGGCGGCGCGTCTTCCCCGCCGGGGCCTCGCCGGTGGGGCGATGAGCGCGGCCCTGGCCTCGTACGAGGAGGCGTTCCGCGTCACCGCTCACGCATCGCACGTCGAGATCCGCGCCCAGGCCGAACGCAAGTCGCCGCTCCTGTCGCCCGACGACCACTGGAGCCGAAGCCCCCGCGAAGCCGCCCATGGGGTCCGCCCGGAGAACCTCCGTCACGTCAGTCGGTACTGGCGCAGGACCAAGACCCTGTCCTCCATGACCCTGTCCTCCATCGCCACCGAGCTGGTTTCGCCGCATGCTGCCCAAGGATCTCGGCCTCACGTCACTGGTCCGTGGCGGCGGGTTCCGGCCGGGCGCCCGGACGCGTACCGGGGACGGCCGGCTGTCGTTCCTCGTGCCTGCCCAGCGTCGCGAGGGTCAGGGTGACGGTGACCGATCCGGCCGCCATCAGCGTCATCGCCGTGGCCGGGGAGGTCAGTTGGGCCAGGGTGCCCGCGAGGACGGCGCCGACGCCCTGCATGGCGGCCATGCCGGTGGCGTGCAGGCCGAGGGCCTGGCCCGCGAGGTCGTCGGGGGTGAGGGACATCAGGCGTTCCTGGAGGACCAGGCTCGCGGCGAAGCCGACGGAGGCGACGGTGACGGCCACGGCCGACAGCGCCACTCCCGGCCGTAGGACGAAGAACAGGTAGGGGACCGCCAGCAGCAGGCGCAGCGGGGTCGCGAGACGGGGGCGCAACGCGGGCGGTACCAGGCGGCCCACCGCCATGTCGCCCGCGAACATGCCCAGCGCCCCGCACGCGTACAGCGTGCCGGCGGCTCCGGGGGCGTAGGAGACGTAGAGCGAATCGCCGCCGACCACCAGGCCGTTGGGGACCCACAGGCCCAGGTACGTCAGGCGGCGGGGGCGCGAGGACCACAGAAGGGCGTTGGTGCGCCAGGTCGCCGAGACGGACGGGCGGCCGGAGGAGCGCGGTGGTCGGGCCGTGAGGCCCAGGCAGGTGACGAGGGCCGACATGACGAACAGCGCCGCCGCGAGGAGCAGACAGGTCCGTGGGGACAGGAGCGTCAGCAGCGCGCCGCCTGTCGCGAAACCGACCACCTGCGTCAGGGCCCAGAGCATGTTGGAGACCGAACGGCCCAGGACATAGCCGTCCTTGGACAGGATCTCGTTCAGCAGTCCCCCGCGCACTCCTCCGCCCAGCGACGCGACCAGGCCCTGCAGGAGCAGGACGGCGAAGACCGCCCAGACCGGCAGGCCGGGCAGCGCCAGCACCGCCGTGCCGGCCGCGAAGGCGAGGGCGAGGCCGGTCAGGGCCGCGCGCGGGGGCAGACGGTCGGCGCCGGAGAGCAGGAACGCGCCCCCCAGCAACTGCGCCAGCTGCGGGCCGAACATGCTCACCGCCGACAGGAACGGGGAGCCGGTGGCCCGGAAGACCAGCGTGCCGAGGGCCAGGCCGCCGATCGTCTGGGCCGCGGCGAAAGCGGCGAAGGAGAGCAGGTACGGGGTGAACTCAGGGGTGCGGAACAGGGAGCGGTAGCTGCGCATGCGTCGAAGTCTCGGAGCGGTCCGGGGCCGTGTTTATTGTTTCGCCGTCACACGAAAGGTCGTACGCATGGGCTTATGGCAGATCGACACCGACACCCTCGCCCGCAGCCGGTTCGAGCTCTCGCCGTTCGCCGAGACCTTCGCGAGCCTGAAACTGCTGCACGCGGGGACCGGTGCCCATCCGGGCGAGGATGCCTGGCTGCGCGCGCACCTGCCCGGCTACCGCGCGCGCCTCGCGGCCGACCCGGTGGCCGCGCCGCTCGTGCGGGCGGCACTCGGCACGTCCTGGATCGCCGACTTCTTCTGCCCCACCTCGTGCGTCGGGGAGAGCTTCGAGAAGACCGTGGCCCGGGTGCGGGCGGCCGGGGCCGAGGAGGCGCGCGCCAACCTCCGTGTGTCCCTCCGGGGCTGCCTCCCCGCCGCCCTGGAGCGGGACGACCTGCCCGAGCGGGCGACCGCGCTCCTGACGTACGTCTGGGAGGAGACCGTACGGCCGTACTGGGCGCGTCGGCGGCGCGTCCTGGAGGCCGACGTGGTCGCGCGGACCGCGCGGGTGAGCCGGGGCGGCTGGGCGGCCGTGCTGGACTCGCTGCGGCCGGGGACGCGGTGGCTCGGGGAGAGCCGGTTCCAGGTCAACCTGAACGCGTATCCGCCGCGGGAGATCGCCGCCGGGGCCGAGCTGCTGTTCATGCCGGTGACGCCGAGGACCGGGTGGGTGTCGTGGGAGGGACGGGAGCGGTACGCCGTCGTCTACCCGTGTCTCGGGGTGCTCGCCGAGGACCACGACCGGCGGCCCGTCCCGGCCGGGCTCGGCGCGCTCATGGGGACCGCGCGGGCCGGATTACTGGCGCTGCTCGGGACTCCCATGAGCACGACTCAGCTGGTCGCCGTGACCGGGCAGGGGCTGGGATCGGTGGGCCGGCATCTGCGGGTGCTGCTGGACGCGGGGCTGGTGGAGCGGCGGCGGGCCGGGCGGTCGGTGCTGTACACGCGGACGGCGGCCGGGGAGGTGCTCGTGGAGGCGTCGGGGGCCGGTAGCCGTGACCGGGAGCCGGAACCGGGGATCCACTAGAGCGCTCAGTTGGCGTGCTCAGTCGGCACGCTCAGTCTCCTCCCAGGTAACCGTGGGCATGGTGGTGCTCTGACCTGCGGTGCTTACGGTTGAGTGGGACGAACGGGGGAGCAGCAGCCAGGCGGCCGCAAGATCCCAGGCCGGGTCGCCAGCGAAGAGTGCGCCGAAGTCGACGACGCCTGCCAGTGTGCCGTCCGCGACGACGACGTTCGCGGGGTGCAGGTCACCGTGCACCCATCGCTTGGCGGACTGGCGCATCTGCGCCGTGCCCCCGCTTCAGATGCAGATCACGATCTTTCCGCGTGTGCGTCCGCGCTCGGCGTGCGCGTGGGCGTCGGCGATCCGCTCCAGGGGGTAGGTCTGTTCGATACGGGGTGTGTAGCGGCCTTGCCGGCCCAGTTCCGCGGCCGCGGACAGGAGGGGGGAGTCGTTCTCCGCGTTGACCACATGCGTGCCCAGGCGCTGCCCGCCTGCGTGGTCGGCGACCGTCGCGACGCGTGTCGGGTCGCCCGTGATCGCGACGAGGTCGTCCAGGGATCCGGAGGCCGCGGTGTCGAGCGCGATGTCGACGCCGTGCGGAGCGAGAGCGGAGAGGCGCTGCGCGAGGCCGGGGCCGTAGGTGGTGGGAACGGCGCCGAGAGAGGTGAGGAACTCGTGGTTGCGTTCGCTGGCTGTCCCGATCACGATGGCACCTTGTGCCACAGCGATCTCGACTGCCGCGCCGCCCACGCCTCCGGCGGCGCCCTCGACGAGAAGGGTGCGCCCCGCCAGGGAGCCGAGCGCGTTCAGGCCACGCATCGCGGTCACGGATGCGAGGCCGGCGCCCGCGGCCTGCTCATCGTTCCACGTGTCGGGGGCGTGGGCCCAGGCTGAGAGGATGACCAGCTCTGCGGTTGCGCCGGTGACACCGCCCAGCCCGAAGACGCGGTCGCCGATGCTCACCCCCTGCACTCCGTCACCGATTTCGTCGACCACGCCGGCGGCGTCGCGCCCGGGGATGGCGGGTAGCTCCAGGGGAATCAGCTGGTGCAGGGTGCCGGCGCGCAGCTTCCAGTCGATGGGATTGACACTGGCCGCCGCGACGCGGACACGGATCTCACCAAGTCCGGGGTGGGGGTCGGGGGCCTGCTCGATCACCAGGCTCTCCGCTCCGCCGTATTCATGGAAGTGGGCTGCACGCATAATGTCCTGCCTTACCTTTATAGGTCGAAATGATGGTGTTCATTCGACGCCCGTTACTGCAAATCTGACGTTGACTTGAGGTGCGGCAAGCCGACTGCCTTCCGGCCAGAGGAGGACGGGTGCGGATCGGTGAGGTTGTCGAGCGGTCGGGCAACCACCCGCCCCGACAACCACGATCCTGCCCATCGTCGGAATACCTCCCGTTGAGTCGACGCTCCGGAAGATATCCAGAAGGTCGGTAACCAGCTGGATACCAAGACCTGCGACGGGAGACCCTCAATGACGCAACGGCCACCGCTGCCACCCGACTTGTTCGACGAGCTGTGCCCGTCCTCGCTGCTGCCTTTCCGCTTCGGTGACAAATGGGCATCCATGGTCCTCCGCTGCCTGGACGACGGCCCGCGCAGATACTCCGAACTCCGCGTACCACTGAGTCGCGTCACCCCGAAGGCGCTCACCCAGTCGCTCCGCGGCTTGGAGCGGAACGGGTTCGTGTCACGCACCGTGCACGCCGACCCGAAACTGCGGGTGGAGTACGCGCTGACACCGCTAGGCCGCAGCACGCTGGAGCCGCTGGCCGCCGCGTGCCAATGGGCGGCCGAGCACTGGGACGAGCTACTCGACGCCCGCGAGGGCGGCATCTCCTCCATCGGCTGACTCGAACCTGCGTTGACGCGTGCCGCACCGGACGAGCCGCACCTCTGTGTTGACTCGGGGAATCGCCAACAGCGGTGTCCGCGGCACCGGGGAGCTGCTGTCCACCGTGAAGTTCATGGTGCAGACCCTCGCCGCCGCCGGGGAGCTCCAGCGTGACCTCCAGCGCGAGCTGACTTACGACGGGCTGAGGGCGGCCGAGGCCAAGCGCAACAAGGGCGGCCGCCGCCCGGCCGTAGTGGCGGGGAAGGTGGACGCCGTGCGCACCGCGCATCTGGAAGGCCACGCCATCGCCGCCCTCGCCCGCGACCACGACGTCAGCCGCGGCGCCATCCGAACCGCCGTCGCCGACCTCCTGTCCGAGTACACGGCCGCTGCTCCGGACGCCCCGGCCCCGGAGCTGCCGGTCGCCCTCGACAATGCGAAGTGACAGTTATTGTCCTGTCCCAGATAACTGTGGGCATGGTGGGCCTCTGACCTGCGGTGCCTACGGTTGAGCGGGACGGGAGGAGCCCGCTCGTCCCACTCAACCGTAGGCAGCTGCCTCGGGGGGTGTGTCAGCGGGCTGCGAGGTTTGCGAGCAGCTCGGCGGCGGGCTTCGGGTGGACGAGCCAGCGCAGGTGGCTCCCCTCGAGTGTCCGGACGTCGAAGGGGTTGTCGGGTGTGAGCGCGTCGGCTTCGCGAATCATGCGGTCCTGCACGGCGAGCGGAAGGCTGGCATCGTTGGCCAGGCGTACATAGGTCTTGGGAATCCGGCCCCAGGTCGTGGCCTGTGCCCGGTCGGTAGACGTACCGACATCTAGGTTCTCATCGGGCTGGAAGGTGTTCAGGAAGGTCCGGAACTCGTCATTGGTGAGGTCGGCGGCGAACGCTCGCTTGAACGCGGCGAGCGCTGCCGGGTCGGCGGTGCGGAAGTTGGTCCGGAGCAGACCGAGTTCGGCCGGGTTCCCGACGAGTGTGGCAGCGAAGGCTCCCGCGTCGACGTCCGCCATCTCCGGCTGGGCGTAGTAGTCGCTCACGTCCAGATCGATGGGGCACCAGGCGGAGACGTAAGCGATCCGGTCGATCAGCTCGGGCCGGGCGTTGGCGACGGCGGTGGTCGTGATGCCGCCCCTGCTGTGGGCGACGAGGATGGTGGGCCCGTTCCGCTTGGCCCGTTCGAGGGCTTCGGTCACGCGGGCGGCGTTGTCGGCGAGCGTGATTCCCTTGATGCTTCCCGGTTCTGCGGCGAGGGCGTCGAGATCCTGGGGAGCCTGGTAGGTCGCGGGGAAGGTCGCCTCGAATCCGTGCCCCGGAAGGTCGACCGCGACCGAGCGGTGCCCGAGTAAGGCGAGCTCGGCCTGTAGCGGCGCGAACGAGAACGAATTCGCGAAGGCCCCATGAACGAAAACGAATGTCGGCAGATTCTGCATGCCTCAGCCTCCAACAGAACGATCTTCGGAGCAAGATCAAGGGTTCAGGAGGGCTTCGATCTGTCTGGCTGTGGCCTCGATGGTGGTGCTGAGCCAGGTGCGGCTGGTGCCTCGCAGGGGCGCCTGCAGCGGAAAGCGGCGGTGGAATTCGGCGATGGCCCGGATGACGACGAGGAGGTCGTCGCTGAGGATTGATCGCCTCCAATGGTCTGATGCGAACAGGCTGATCAGCGTGATGTGTTCGGGGTATCCAGCGGCTTCCAGCCATGGGGCCTTTTTGTCCGGTTCGACGGTGGGTGCCTTGACCACGACCAGGTCGTGGAGGAGTTCGGCGCGGTGGGTGAGCTGGTAGTGGCGGTGGGCCAGACCGCTCCAGAGCTTGCCAGTGGCGACGTAGCACGCGTCGATGAGGGTCGGGCCGTATCGCTGTCGGAGTCGCCAGTAGTGGCGTTGAGCGCGAATGACGTCAGGGGTTCGGGACAGGTCAAGCTGCTGTTCGGGGGCGAGGACGTTCTTGCCGATCCAGAGGTTGTGGCGGATGCAGACTTCGTTGTGGATGGAGGCCCAGACCTGGGCGGGCAGCGTCGAACCGGTGCGGGTGACGACGCAACGGCGGCAGGCCCAGCGAAGCGTGTGGTCGGGGGCCGGGACGTGGTTTTCCGTCGTGGGTGAGGCGTCGTCCGTGCGGAGGTCGGGGATCGCTCCGGCCAGGGTTTTCCGAGGCTGGCCGCTGAGGACGCAGAGAGTGTCGAGGCTGGTGAGGCGGGAGTCCAGCCAGCGTGAGGGAGAGCGCAGGCGGGCCAGGGGGACGTGGTTCGCCAGGGCCAGGCGGTTCCAGTAGGACGATTCGCACTCGCCGGGGAAGGGCGGCAGCGTGATGGGCAGAGGGCGGATGAGTGCCGGGTGGAACGTCATGGTCAGCCAGTGCGGGGCAGAGAGGCGGTGCGTCCGCGGGTGGAGGACTCGCTGCTGTGGTCGATGCGGATGTTCTTGATCGTCGTCCGGGTGATGCGCTCGGTTCCGTCCAGGATCGCGGAGATCGCCGCCGCCCGGATCAGGTGGGAGAGGCTTCCGATCATGCCGCCGGTGCGCTGGTGCAGGTGTTTCGCCATCTTCACCAGGGTGTTCGGCTCATGCCGGTGGAGACGGAGGGTGTTCTCCATCGAGGCGATCAGGGACCGCCACTCGGCGTTGAGAGGGAAAGGGCCGGTGCGGATGAGGACGCAGCGGCCGGCAAGCTGCTTGCCGCGGATCCCGGTGAACAGCCCCGATTGTTCGACGTTGATGCCGGCATAGACGAACGTCGCGGGCAGGTGCTCGGTGAAGTACTTCAGGTGGTCGGAGAGGTCTTCCCCGGCGATGGTGGCGTGGTTGAGCAGGTGGATCTCGTCGACCAGGACCAGGTCCGTGCGGGCCTCGATGAGCACCTGGCAGACGGCGCTGGTCACGTCGATGGTGTTGTGCCTCGGGCCGATCACGGGCAGGCCGAGGAAACGAGCGAACTCCAGGGCGAGTTTGCGCGGGGACCCCTTGGGCGGGGCGGTGATGTAGACGACCGGGATGCGCTGGCTTCCCGGGTAGCGCTGTCGGACGCGCAGTTCGTGCAGGCGGCCGAGTTGCTTGAGCGCGGTGGTCTTCCCGGTGGTCCACTCCCCGGAGACGATGAGCCCGCGGCGGGCGCCGTGCTCACGCTGGTTGAGCAGGGTCAGCAGTCGCCCTTGGTGGGCGATCTCCTTGACCGTGGACGTGCGCACGACCTGCAGTTCGGAGTGGTAAGCGATGCGGGCCTCGTCGTAGGCGTCCCGCGTCGGCGGGCTCAGCGCCTGCCACTGCTGCTCTGGCAGCAGGTGGAAGACGGCCGGGTCCTCTTCGACGAACCGGCGCCAGCCCTCCAGGCGCGTGGACGGGTCCGTGCGGTCCTCGACGGGCTCCAGCCCGTCCTCGCCTTCCGGCTCCGGCGTGTTCACCACCACCGTTCGGCCTCCTTTCGTGCGTCGAAGATCTCCAGCGGGATCACGTCGGCGAGTTCGTCCTCGTCCGTCTCCACAGGCTCGGCGGCGGGCTCTTCGGCCGGCTCGTCGGGCCGGGGCCAGGAAGGTTCGGCGGTGGCCCGGGTCCGGGCGGCAACCTTGCGGCCCCGGCGCGATGCGCGAGACGCCTTCGCGGGTTTCTCCTCCGGGCCGTCGGCGGCGCGGTCCAGCAGAGCGACGGCGGCCTCGGCGATCTCGTCCTCGTGCGCCGGGTCGGTGCCTCGCTGGGCAAGGATGCGGCGGGCGTGGTCCCAGGCCAGTTCGCCCATCGGCGTCGGGGCGGTGCGAAGGTGCCGCCAGACGGCGGTGATCCAGCCGCCTTCGCGGTGGTTGCGTACCCAGACGCGGGAGATGTCATAGGGGTCGTAGTGGACCTCCCAACCCCGCTCGTCCTGGCCGGCACCGGACGGCTGACGGCGGAAGGGGTTCAACTCCGCACTGTCGTAGGTGCGGTGGCCCAGACGGATGCCGTAGGAGTTGATCCTCCGCCGGCAGCGGGGCAGCAGCTCGACGTACTCGTCCGGGCTGAGCGCGACCGGGACGTGCCCGGCCGCCGCGACCAGAGCGGCGTACTTCTCGTTCGGACTCAGCGCCTTGCCGGGCATCAGTGGGTCCCGCAGACCGTCGTGCGGACGGTTCTGCCAATGCACGATCCACTCCTGCAACAAATCCTGGAGCCGGTGGATCGTCCAGACCGCTTCTGCGGCCGGATCGGTGCCGCGATGTTCGGTGCTGCGTCCCTTGTAGCCGGGAAGGTGCTGGACGAACATCGTGGCCACCGAGCCCAGCGTCGTCTCGATATGCGGCTTGTCGGTCGGGGTGTCGGGGTGGGCGGGCTGGAAGGAGATGCCCAGTGCCTGGCAGGCCGAGCGGAAAGTGTCGGAGATGTAGGCCTTGCCCCGGTCGCAGACGATCGTCTCCGGCGTGATCACCGGAATCGCCGCGGCGTGGGCCAGCCGTTCGTCCAGCGCCATGAGCGATGCGTGCGGCAGCACCGAGCGGGACATCCGCAGCGCGTCTGCCCAGCCCGGCCGCATCGGCTCCGGTGTCATCGCCCGGGCCAGCAGCAGTGCGGCGTCCACCGCCTTCGTCGACGGCCGCAGCACCGCCGCGGCCAGCGTGCGGGTCGCGATGTCCACGATTCCCGTCAGCTCGACGGTGTCCACCGTGCCGTCGTCGTGAACGACCAGCACATCCAGCGGAGTCGAGTCGATCTCCATCACCTCGCCCGGCCGGGCCGCGGTCAGCTGGCCGAACATGCCGTCCGGCTGCTTGGCCAACGAGCGGCGGGTGCGGGCCGAGCCCAGGGTGTGCCGCCCAGAGCTGACCGCCTTCAGCAGCCGGTAGAACGCCGTGCGCGACGGCAACGGCACCACCCCGGGCCCGTGCTCAGCCTCCAACTCGCGTTCCATCCGACGTCGCAGCACCTGCGCGGAGACCGTGGACCTGCCCGTCTGCTCGTCCACGACCCTGCGCAGGGCCTCGACCACCCGCCGGTCGGCGCGGCCCGTGCCGTCCGGGGCGGCCCGCAGCCGCGGGTCGACCAGGCCCAGCACTCCTTCGTTCTCGAAGCGGCGCCTCATCCTCTGGATCAGCGCCAGAGACGTGGCATGCCCGGCCGCAGCCAGTTCGGCAGCCTTGGTCAGCTCCCGCTGCCGCAGCGATTTCACCGAAGGGTCGTATTCGGCCCGCACCGGGCCCTGCGGATCGTCCAGCGGACGGCCCGTGAGCATCTCCACCAGGTGCCGCTGCCACCACTCGGCCCGCTCGACTGCCTGCGCCGGAAGCCCCTCCAGCACCCCGGCGGCCGGGACCACCGCCCGCACCGAGGCGGGGGTGACCACCTCGAAGCCGGTGGAGGACAACAGATGGGCCAGCATCACCACGCTCGCCGACTGTGCCTCGTCGACCAGCCGGACAGCGGTCCCCTCCAGCGCGGCCACCGTGTGCACACGTCCGTCGAACCGGACCACATCACCCGCTCGCAGCAGCCGCGGACGCGACGGCATCCCCGCCCCCTTCCCCCGCCATGCCGAGCCGGACACGCGAGTGAGCCGACAACAGGCCGGCCTCCAGATCCACGGCCAGAACCCGGCGCCAGAGCAGGTGGAACAGCACCGGCAGCACCGCGATCTGATCCCCCACCCGCCGGGCCCCGGCCAGCAGATCGCCGCCGTCGGCGAACACCTCCACCAGACGGGCAGCGACCTCCGAGCGGTGCACTCGCGGATGCCGGTAGCCGGCCAGCCACCGCACGTTCGCCATCTGCACCGCCTCCGGCATCCCCACCCGTTGGAAGTCCCAGCCCACCGCCCGGCAAGCCACCGCCGTCACGGCGAACTTCGTCGCGTCATCCGGCTCGATCCGCTCGTCCGGACGCACGTCCACCACCAGGCCCGTGCCGTCGGCGCGGCGGACGAAGAAGTCCGGCGTATGCCGGACCCGCTTCCCACCCGCACCGGCCCATGACAGCCGGAACGGCTGCGAAGCCATGCCCGTCACCAGCGGATCGAAGTCGAGCAGCATCAGGCGGTCGCGCTCCAGCCACGACTCATAGCCCACATGCCCGCCGCAGGTCGCCGACCAGTACCAGCCGCACCAGTTGCCCTGGCCTCGGAAAGCCGGGAACCGGCGCTCGGGCCGTACCGACTCGAACCGCACCGGCCACAGACGTCCCAAAGACCCCCGCTCGCGGACCCCAGTCGCGCTGACGTACTCCAGCTCAACGTCCTCCGCCGACACCTCGCGCACATCCACCCGGGCCTCCGGTACGACGCCGACCAGCCATTACGACCGTAGAAGCGCCGTGACCGCCGTACCTACACAAGACCGGAAACCTCCGGAACTTGCCTACACATGACCGGGACCCAACCGCACATGCCTACAGAAGAGCGGGACTGCCTACATATCGCAGAGACAGGACAGTTATCGCTGCGAGTCACATCTCAGTCACAAGTGGTCTAGCGCACTTTTGCAAGCGGGTGCTTGCAAAAGTTAGCGGGGGTGGGGCATGGTGGAGGCATGGCAACGCTCAACGTCGGCAATCTCGGTGAGTACCTGCGTGAACAGCGGCGAAACGCGCAGCTGTCGCTCAGGCAGCTCGCCGACGCCGCCGGGGTGTCCAATCCGTATCTGAGCCAGATCGAGCGCGGGCTGCGCAAGCCGAGCGCGGAGGTGCTGCAGCAGGTCGCCAAGGCGCTGCGTATCTCCGCCGAGACGCTGTATGTGCGAGCCGGCATTCTCGACGCCGAGCGGGATCGCGACGAGGTGGAGACGCGCGCCGTCATCCTCGCCGATCCCACGCTGAACGAGCGGCAGAAGCAGGTGCTGCTCCAGATCTACGAGTCCTTCCGCAAGGAGAACGGGTTCGAGATCGACTTCGGCGTCGGCGTGGCGACGGAAGCCGAGGAACCCTCGGCCCCCGGCCCTCGTACGGCCGACGACGGCGATGCCGGTCCGCGGCAGACGGCGAGTTGATGACTTCGACGGCTTCGACGACCTGCACGATCTCGATGACGCGGCCGGCTCGGGCGATTCGACGGAGCCTTCGCACGCGGACCGGAACGACACAAACCCTCAGCTGAAAGCAACCCGGAGGACCATCACCATGGCCATCACCGACGACATCCGCAAGGCCGTCACCGACCCGACGCCGTTCTACTTCGCCGCCGGCACCGCCGACCTCGCCCTCCAGCAGGCCAAGAAGGTCCCCGGCATCGTCGAACAGCTGCGCGCCGAGGCGCCGGCCAGGATCGACGCCGTACGCCAGGCCGACCCGAAGGCCGTCCAGGAGAAGGCGACCGCCCGGGTCAAGGAGACCCAGGAGAACCTTCAGACCAAGGTCACCGAGCTCATCGGCACCCTCGACACCGACCTGAAGAAGCTCGGTGAGACCGCTCAGGACCTCGCGCTGCGCAGCGTCGGCGTCGCCGCCGAGTACGCGGTGAAGGCCCGGGAGACCTACGAGAAGGTCGCCGAGCACGGTGAGCAGGCCGTGAAGACCTGGCGTGGCGAGGCCGCGGAGGAGATCGAGGAGCTCGCGATCGCCGTCGAGCCGAAGTCCCAGCCGGTCGACGTCAAGGACGAGCCGGCGGCCGCGAAGCCGGTCCCGACCCAGGCCGCGCCCGCCCCCGCCCCCGCCGCCAAGAAGACCGAGCCGAAGAAGGCTCCGGTGCGGAAGCCGACGGCCGCGAAGAAGACCACCCCGCCCGCCAAGTAAGCGGCAGGGCGCGCTGCCGAGTGGGCGACATAGCCGACGGAGAAGTCGGCGACAGAGCGAGAGGTACCCGTGTGGTACCTCGTGGTACGGAGACGGGCCGGGCACCTTTGGGGTGGCCGGCCCGTTCTACGGGTACGGTGGCCGCGTAGGAGTCGGTATCGGTGCGGGACACCGGCCGGCAGTCGGAAGAGCGAACGGAACGGGCGGTGTGGGCGGCATGCTGATGACGGGCTTCGCGGGGTTCCTGGGACTTCTGAAGATCGTCCTGATGGCTCTCGCCGCGTTCGGGCTGTTCGACGCGGCGTTCCGGCGTGAGGACGCGTTCCGCGCGGCGGACAAGCAGTCCAAGGTGTTCTGGCTGGTCATCCTCGGGATCGCCCTCGTCGTGAGCTATCTGTTCCATTTCCTGTCGTTCCTGCCGATCATCGGCGCCATCGCCAGCATCGTGTACATCGTGGATGTGCGGCCCGCGGTCAAGCAGGTCTCCGGCGGTGGGGGTGGCGGCCGCCGCGGCTCCAGCAGCGACGGTCCGTACGGGCCGTACAACGGCGGTCGGTGACCTCGACCGAGGCCGAACGGGTGGAGTGAGCCGGGGCCCGGCTCCCCGGTCAGTCCCCTCGGTGAGGTGTCAGCCTTCTCGGTCCAGCAGGAGGACGGCCACGTCGTCGGTCAGTTCGCCGCCGTTGAGGTCGCGGACCTCGTTCACGGCGGCGCGCAGCAGGTCCTCGCCGCGCAGGCCCTCGGCGAGCTGGCGGCGGACCATCTCCACCATGCCGTCCTGGCCCAGCCGTTCCTTGCCCTGGCCGATCCGGCCCTCTATCAGGCCGTCGGTGTAGAGCATCAGACTCCAGGCGGCGCCCAGTTCGATCTGGGTGCGCGGCCAGCGGGCGTTCGGGAGCAGCCCGAGGGCCGGGCCGCCGTTGTCGTACGGCAGCAGCTCGGCCGGCGGGGTGATCCGGCCGCCGCGGCCGTGGCGGGCGATCAGCGGTGACGGGTGACCGGCGAGGCAGAGTCCCGCGCGGCGGCCGTCGGGAGCGATGTCGACCGTGCAGAGCGTCGCGAAGATCTCGTCGCTCTCGCGCTCGTGCTCCAGGACGCGCTGGAGCGTGGACAGCAGTTCGTCGCCGCACAGCCCCGCGAACGTCAGGGCCCGCCAGGCGATCCGCAGCTCCACACCGAGCGCCGCCTCGTCGGGGCCGTGCCCGCAGACATCGCCGATCATGACATGCACGGTGCCGTCTGGGGTGCGGACGGTGTCGTAGAAGTCGCCGCCGAGCAGAGCGCGGGAACGGCCCGGGCGGTAGCGGGCGGCGAACCTCAGGGACGAGCCCTCCAGGAGGGGCGTCGGCAGCAGGCCGCGCTCCAGGCGGGCGTTCTCCTGGGCGCGCAGCTTGGACTCCGTGAGCCGGCGCTCGGCCGTGTCCGAACGCTTCCGCTCCACCGCGTAGCGGATCGCGCGGCTCAGGAGG
Organism: Streptomyces sp. NPDC057474; assembly: GCF_042802555.1. Taxonomy (NCBI): domain Bacteria; kingdom Bacillati; phylum Actinomycetota; class Actinomycetes; order Kitasatosporales; family Streptomycetaceae; genus Streptomyces; species Streptomyces sp. NPDC057474. The sequence goes on from NZ_JBHVDX010000024.1 coordinate 56,749, forward strand.
CGGCCGTCCAGTTCGTCCCGGAAGAGGTAGTCCTGTGCGCCGACCCGTACCGCCTCCGTGCCGCGTTCTGTGTCTCCCGAGTCGGTGAGGGCCAGTACGGCGTGGCGGGGAGCCAGTTCCAGGACGTGTTTGAGGACGGAGAGTTCGTCGTCGGGCCGGTCGGCCGCTTCGGTGTCCGCGTCGGTGGGGCGGGCGGGGGCCGGAAGGGCCAGGTCCAGGAGGATGCAGTTGACGTCGTCGGTCAGCAGCCGCTGGGCCTCGGTGAGGTTGCGGGCGGTGCGGACGCGGATCGGCTTGCCCGTGGAGTCGAGCAACTCGGGCACGTTGAGGGAACCCGCCGGGTCGTCCTCGATGAGGAGCACCGTCAGGTTGGTGGGGCCCGGCTGGGCGGCCGGTCCGGTGAGGCCTGCCGGGCTCATGGTGCCGGGGCCGGTGGGGCCCGTCTGGCCGGCCGGGTTTGTGCGGTTGTCTGCAGGGGCCAGGGCCGAGGCGTTCAGGGCCGCCCCCTCTCCGGACGGGCCGCTGGGCGCGGACACGGCGTGCGCCTGACCACTCTCCACGGCCGGGATCGCTCTCTGCCGCGGTACGGGTACGGGCATCGTCTTGGGTTCCTTCCCTCCCCCCGAGGGCACGACGGGGCGAGGGACCTCGACCCACCGACGGGGACCTTAGCGTCAGGCGCCGCCGCAACGGAATGGTGGGCGGGGCGCCGGGCGGCAATCGGCCGACGTCATATGCCGCATCCTGTACCGCACTTGGACATGGCAGGGCTTTCTCCTGAGATGACGAATGTCACGCGGCTGAGGTTGAGCCCGATGGGGAAGGTGGTCAGAGTCACGTGGGGTGGGTCACGCGGGTTCTGCCGGGTGCCGGGTGCCGGGTGCCGGGTGCCGGGTGCCGGGCCGGAGGCTGGGGTGAGGCCGGGGTGAAGCCGGGCCTGGGGGTGGGTTGCGGTCCTCGTTCGGCTGGCCCAGGTGGATTTCGCCCCCGCCGCCCTTACCCTTCCCATCCCCAGGGGCTGCCGCCCCTTCGACCCTGCCCACTCGCGCCCGGGTCCGCCGGGCTCCGCCCCGGACCCCGCCAGGGGCGCTGCGCCCCCTGGACCCCGCAGTTTTGGTAAGGCACCCGCAGTCCTGGTGAGGCTCGCGCAGTTGGTGAGGCTCGCGCAGCTTGGTGGCGACCCTCAGCCCCCGGCTCACGTCCTCGGCTCACGTGTCTTGCTCGTGCGAGCGGCTCGCGTCCTCGGCTCACGCCCCCGGCTCGCGTCCCCGGCTCCCCTCCGGCAAACGACTCCGGCTCGCGTCCGGCTCACGCGTCCGGCTCACGCGTCCGGTCGTACGACCCCCAGAATCTGCATCGTCCCCGCGCCCGCGATCGTCACCTTACGGTTCGGGCGGGGGGCGTGGACTATGGAGCCGTCTCCGAGGTACATGGCCACGTGGCTGGCGTCGGAGTTGTAGATGATGAGGTCTCCGGGGCGCATGTCCTGGATGTCGATGTGCTCGAGCTGGCGCCACTGCTCCTGGGAGGTGCGGGGGATCGTCAGGCCGGCGGCGGCCCAGGCCTGGCTGGTGAGGCCGGAGCAGTCGTAGGTGTTGGGGCCCTCGGCGCCCCATTCGTACCACTTGCCTATCTGGTCCGTCGCGAACTTCACGGCCTTCTTGCCCTGCGGGGACGCCTTGCCGTTGATCTCGTCGAGGATGCCGGAGTCCAGCCACGCGGCCTGTGACTCCTGCGCGGCCGCCTCCTCCAACTGCGCCAGCCGCTCCCGCTCGCCGTCCTCCAGCTGCGCTTCCAGCTCCTGGGCGGCGGCGATCTGCTTCTTGATCTTCTGCTTGGCCTTTTCCTTGGCCTTGCGGTTGGCCTCGAGCTTCTCCCAGCGGGCGGAGGCGTCCTTGGAGTACTGCTCCAAGTCCTGCTGGGTCTGGTTCATTTCGGCGAGCAGGCCCTTGGTCGCCAGCTGGCCCTGGCGCAGGCGGTCCGCGCCCTCCAGGAAGTCCTGGGGGTTCTCGCTCAGCCACAGCTGCACCTCGGGCGGGAGGCCGCCGCCGCGGTACTGGGCGCGGGCCGCGGCGCCGATGAGATCCTGCAACTTGTCCAGCTTCGCGTGGCCCTTGACGACCTCGTGGGCCAGATCGACGATTTCGTCGGACTGCCTGTCGGCCTTCTCCTCGGCCGCGTTGTACGCGTCCGTGGCGACCGCCGCATCGTGGTAGAGGCCCTCCAGCTTTTGGCGTACGGCCTCCAGCTCCTCGTTCGTCACGGGGGTCGGGTCCGTGTCCGGGCTGCTGGAGCTACCTGAACCACCCGAAGCGCCTGAACTGCCTGAAGCACCCGCAGTGTTCGAAGGGGATGGTGTCGGGCTCGGGGACGGCTCGGTCGGTTTCGTCTGGCTCGCGTACGCGGTGACCGGTGCGCCCAGCACGGTCATCGCGCAGACCACGGACACGGCCACCATGGTCAGACTCCGCTTGCCGGCTCCCATACCCCTTGCCCCCAACCCCAATAGAAACAGAAGTGGTTAACCGTCAGTAACTTGCCGGTGCCCGGGTGATCGTGTCACGGCGTCGCGCAATACGACAGAGGCGGGCAACAACTCACTTCTCCCCGTTCCCTCTTGTTTCCCCCTTGCTCTCACCTGCGTGACATCGCTCCCGTCTGTGTGACGAACGGCCCGAGGGGATCGTTCCCGTGCGTCACGCGAATGTTGCCCTGTGTCACCAGTCGGGCTGGAGCGAGTGCTCACCCCCTCGGCGCCAACGCCTCCCACGCCACCGTGACTTCGCCCTGCCGCCAGCGCGGCGACCCGTCCCGTACCGGCCAGTCCGCGCTCAGGGTGCGGACCGTGCGGATCCAGCGCTGGCGGGCGCCGTACGAGGCGTACGGGGCCGCGGCGGCCCAGGCGCGGTCGAAGTCGCGGAGGAAGGCGTGCACCGGTTCGCCGGGGACGTTGCGGTGGATGAGTGCCTTGGGGAGGCGTTCGGCGAGGTCGGAGGGGCGGTCCAGGGAGCCGAGCCGGGTGGCGAAGGTGAGCGTGCGGGGGCCCTCAGGACCGAGCGCGACCCAGACGTGCCGACGGCCGATCTCGTCGCAGGTGCCCTCGACGAGCAGGCCTCCGGAGGAAGAGGGCGTGGCCCGTTCGAGTCGGGCGCACAGGCGCTCCCAGACGGTGGCGACCTCCTCCTCGTCGTACTGGCGCAGTACGTTCGCCGCCCGGATGAGGGTCGGGCGGCCCGGTACCGGCACCTCGAAACCGCCGTGCCGGAAGGTCAGGCCCTCGCACTCGTACGGTTGCGCCGCCGCGACCCTGGCGGGGTCGATCTCGATGCCGACCACCTGGGTGCCGGGCGCTGTCGTGCGAAGGCGTCGCAGCAGCTCGACAGCGGTCCAGGGGGTGGCGCCGTAGCCGAGGTCGACGGCGAGGGGGGTGGCGGCGCGGCGGAGTTCGGCGCCGTGGGTGGCGGCGATCCAGCGGTCCATGCGGCGTAGGCGGTTGGGGTTGGTGGTGCCGCGTGTCACGGTGCCGACTGGTCTTGCCATGTAGTGAGCGTATTCCTACAGGTCGTATGTGGTTGATCGCGCAGTTCCCCGCACCCCTGAAAGTCCGGCGCGTCGGCCCACCGCAAAGCGATCGAACGGTTGAGCGAGATTAGGTAATAATTCTGCAAAGGGGAAATGGAACTGCATCCTCCGGTGTTCCTCCTGCCTAGAGGGACCCCATGCCCTCCTAACGGCATGCCCGGAGCTAGGAGGAACGCCACGTGAGCCACTACGTCAGCAGGCTCGGGCGACGCTCCCCGGCGGGCGCGGCGCGGCTGAGGCTGCACCGGAAGCCGCGTCGGGTCGCGATGCTGTCGGTGCACACGTCGCCGCTGCATCAGCCCGGTACGGGTGACGCGGGCGGGATGAACGTCTACATCGTGGAGCTGGCGCAGCGGCTGGCCGCGCAGAACATCGAGGTGGAGATCTTCACCCGGGCCACGACCGGCGCCCTGCCCCCGACGGTCGAGCTGGCCCCGGGGGTTCTGGTCCGGCACGTCGACGCGGGCCCGTACGAGGGGCTGGCGAAGGAGGAACTCCCGGCCCAGCTGTGCGCCTTCACGCACGGTGTGATGCAGGCGTGGGCGGGCCACCGCCCCGGCTACTACGACCTGGTCCACTCGCACTACTGGCTCTCCGGCCACGTCGGCTGGCTCGCCGCCGAACGTTGGGGCGTCCCCCTGGTGCACGCCATGCACACGATGGCCAAGGTCAAGAACGCGGCGCTCGCCGCCGACGACACCCCCGAGCCCGCCGCCCGCGTCATCGGCGAGACCCAGATCGTCCGCGCCGCCGACCGTCTCATCGCCAACACGGCCGAGGAGGCCGACGAACTCGTACGTCACTACGAGGCCGACCCCGCCAAGGTCGCCGTCGTCCACCCGGGCGTGAACCTCGACCGCTTCCGTCCGGCAGACGGCCGCGCGGCGGCGAGGGCCCGCCTCGGCCTGCCCCAGGACGCCCTGATCCCCCTCTTCGCCGGCCGCATCCAGCCCCTCAAGGCCCCCGACGTCCTGCTCCGCGCCGTCGCCGTCCTCCTCGACGAGCGCCCCGAGCTGCGGTCGACGATGGTCGTGCCGGTGGTCGGCGGGCCGAGCGGCAGCGGCCTCGCCAAGCCGGAGGGCCTGCAGAAGCTGGCCGCGCGGCTCGGGATCGCCGATGTCGTACGGTTCCGGCCGCCCGTCGGGCAGGAGCAGCTCGCGGACTGGTTCCGCGCGGCGTCCGTGCTGGTCATGCCGTCGTACAGCGAGTCCTTCGGGCTCGTCGCCATAGAGGCGCAGGCGGCCGGTACGCCGGTGCTGGCGGCCTCGGTCGGCGGCCTCCCGGTCGCCGTGCGGGACGGGCAGACCGGTTTCCTGGTCCAGGGCCACGATCCCGTCGCCTACGCGCGCGTGCTGCGCGATTTCGCCGACACTCCCGACCTGCCCGCCCGCATGGGCGCCGCCGCCGCCCGCCACGCCGAGTCCTTCGGCTGGGACACCTCGGCCGCCGCCACCGCGGACGTGTACACGGCCGCCATGCAGGATCACCGACGCCACCGGGTGCGGGGCCACTACGGGTGAGCCGTCGGAAGCCCGGACGGACCCGGCATGGGTGACCCGTCGCCCCGCTCGTACCGGCGGGTACGCTCGCCCCATGGCTGACGAAGCGTCGATCATCGAGCAGGTCCTCAACGAGGCCGAGCTGGAGTGGGAGAGCCCGGCACCGGGCAACTTCGTCGTGAAGCTCCCCGGCACCCGCAAACTCTCGACGACCGTCTCCCTGATCGTCGGCCGGCACTCCCTCTCCCTCAACGCCTTCGTGATCCGCCACCCCGACGAGAACGAGGCGGGCGTCCACCGCTGGCTCCTGGAGCGCAACCTCAAGCTGTACGGCGTGAGTTACGCCGTCGACCCGCTCGGCGACGTCTACGTCGCGGCCCGGCTGCCCCTCTCCGCGGTCACCCCCGACGGCATCGACGGCCTCCTCGGCCAGGTCCTGGAAGCGGCCGACGGAGCCTTCAACACCCTCCTCGAACTGGGCTTCGCCTCCGCGATCCGCAAGGAGTACGCCTGGCGCGTGTCCCGGGGGGAGTCGACCCGCAATCTGGACGCGTTCAGCCACCTGACGCGCGAGGCGGCCCGCCCGTCCGGCCCGTCCGATAGCGGCCAGGGGTGACACCCACCCACCGCCTGAAGTGCCGCGTCAGATGCGCCTGGTCGTAGAACCCGGCCACCGCCGCGGCCTCACTGGGCCGAATCCCGTCCAGCAGCAGCCGCCTGGCCCGCTCCACCCGCCGCGACATCAGATACTGATGCGGCGCGATCCCGAAGGCCGCCCCGAACGCCCGTACGAGATGCGCGGGGTGGGCATGCACCGTCCCCGCGGCCTCCGCCAGCGTCACCCCGTCCGCGACCCGCTCGTCGAGCAGCTCACGCAGCCGATGGGCGACGGTACGACCGCCGGGTGCCTGGAAGGGTGAAGCCGCCGCCGGCTTGCGCAGATGCCCTCGCAACCGCTCCCCGACGAGAGCCAGCCGGCTCTCCGCCTCCAACTCGTCCCCGGGCCGCGCGAGCGCCGCGTGCAACTGCCCCACCCGCAGCCGGAGCAGCGGATCCCGGACGTCCGGCTCGTCCACCGCCGCCCCGATGAGACTCTCGTCCAGCGCGCTCGAATCCAGGTCCAGGTACAACACCCGCTTGCGGAAACCCTCTTCAGTGACCGGCGCCCCGTTGTGCGGCACATACGGCGGCAACAACGAGACCGTGTCGTTCGGCGTCCCGTGCTCATGCCGGTCCAACTCGTACCGCACGGCCCCGTCGTCGACGATCAGCAGCGTCCAGACGTCGTGCACGTGCATCGGGTACGCGTACTCCGTGTAGTGCGCGTGGAACACCTCGACGATGCCGGGCACGTGCGGCCGCCAGGCGGAGACTTCGCGCCGGGGGGACGGCTGCCGCTGAGGGGACGGCTGCCGTTGGGGGGACGGCTGTGGTTGGGGAGACCGCTGCCGCTGGGGGCGCATGCAAAGAACGTACAAGACGGGGTCGTACGCCGGTCGGCAGTCTCATCCCATGAACAGCGAGACCTCTGGCGAAACCCCTGTGGACGTGCTCTCCCCTGTCCGCTTCGACACCAAGATCGCCGTCCTCCTCCGCGACGACCTGGAGACCTGGCAGCGCCTCAACGTCACGTCCTTCCTGGTCAGCGGCCTCGGCCCGACCATTCCGGAGGTGATCGGCGACCTGTACGAGGACGCCGACGGTACGGCCTACCTCCCGATGTTCCGCCAGCCGGTCCTCGTCTTCGAGGGCACGAAGGAGGTGCTGAAGGCGGCCCATGCGCGGGCGCTGGCCCGGGCCCTTCCCCGCGCCGTCTTCACGTCCGACCTCTTCTCCACGGGCAACGACCGCGACAACCGCGCGGCCGTACGAGCCGTGGGGACGGGGGAGTTGGACCTGGTGGGACTGGCGGTGTACGGGCCGCGCAACGGGGTGGACAAGGTGGTGAAGGGGGCGCGGATGCACCCGTGAGGGCGGGCGGAAGCATCCGCGAGCGTGTGCTCAGACCGAGCTGGTACGGGCCTCGGCCTCCGGGACCGTACGCGCCTCGGCCTCCGGGACCGCCTTCTCCGCCGGCTTGGCGGCAGCCGCCCGCTCCGGTTCCTGCCCGGCGGCAGCCGCCCCCTCCGGCTCCGGCATCCACCGCATCAACGCCCAGTACCCCACCCCCGCCACGGTCCCGATCACCGCGCACAGCCCCCACAGCCACTCGGCGCCCCAGCGGTCGATGACGACGCCGGACATCAGCGGGGCGACGAGCGCGGCCACGGACCACGACATCGTGTACATGCCCTGGTAGCGGCCGCGCCCCTGCACGGGCGAGAGGCGGACGACGACGCCGGTCTGGGTGGGCGCGTTGACGATCTCGGCGAGGGTCCAGACGCAGACGGTGAGGGCGAAGACCCCGATCGACCCGGCGAAGGCGGTGAGGCCGAAGCCGTACCCGGCGAGCACGGACGAGATGACGAGGAGCCGTCCCGGGTCCCGGTGCTCGATGAAACGGGTGACCGGGATCTGCAGGGCCACGATCAGCACCCCGTTGACGGCGATGGCGAGGCCGTAGTCGGCAGGCGTGAAGCCGGCCTCCCCCATCGCGACCGGCAGTCCCACCGACCCCTGCTGGAAGATCAGCGCAACAAGAAAGGAAAGCCCTACGACGCCCATGAACCGCCCGTCGCGGACCACGGTCCCCAGCCCGACTTCCTCCGCTCCGGCCTTCTCCACCGCCGTACGCTCCGGCCGCGACTCCGGCAGCTTCAGGAAGACGAGGACGGCGCAGGCCAGCGTCATCCCTCCTTCGATCAGGAAGCCGGCGCGATAACTGACCTCGGCGATGAACCCGGCGGCCATGGAGGAGATGGCGAAACCGAGGTTGATGGCCCAATAGTTGAGGGAGAACGCGCGAACGCGGTCCTCGGGCCGGACGATGTCCGCCATCATCGCCTGCACGGCCGGGCGGGACGCGTTGCTGGTCGCGCCGACGAGGAAGGCGACGGCGGCGATCGAGACGGGATCCTGTACGAAGCCGAGGAGCGCGACCGACACGGCCGTGGACGCCTGCGCGATGAGCAGCGTGGGCCGCCGCCCGAGCCGGTCGGCCATGACTCCGCCGCCGAGCGACGAAATGACCCCGCCGAGGCCGTGCAGCGAGGCGACGAGCCCGGCGTACGAGGCGGAGTACCCGCGGTCCAGCGTCAGATACAGCGCCATGAACGTGGCGACGAACGCGCCCAGTCGGTTCACGAGCGTGCTGGTCCACAGCCACCAGAACTCCCGGGGCAGCCCCGAGACGGACTCCCGGACGGCACGTCTGGCAGCGACGAGTGGCATGGAGATCCCCCACGGACGTAAGTGGCTAACGCGGTAACACAACTTACGAACGCGCCAGGGGACCGGGCCACCCAATTAGCAACCCCAGTCAACCGTCGAAGACGAACGGTGTGACGCACAGTGTGGGAAGCTGCCCGGCTGTCCGCCTATCGGCCAGGTGGGCGACGATTCCCGGCCGTCGATTACGCTCGGAGCCATGGCCGACGCACCGTACAAGCTGATCCTCCTCCGCCACGGCGAGAGCGAGTGGAACGAGAAGAACCTGTTCACCGGCTGGGTGGACGTCAACCTCACGCCGAAGGGAGAGAAGGAGGCGACGCGCGGCGGTGAGCTGCTGAAGGACGCCGGCCTGCTCCCGGACGTGCTCCACACCTCCCTCCAGAGGCGCGCCATCCGCACCGCGCAGCTGGCCCTCGACTCCGCCGACCGCCACTGGATCCCGGTCCACCGCAGCTGGCGCCTGAACGAGCGCCACTACGGCGCCCTCCAGGGCAAGGACAAGGCCCAGACCCTCGCCGAGTTCGGCGAGGAGCAGTTCATGCTGTGGCGCCGCTCGTACGACACCCCGCCGCCCCCGCTCGCGGACGACTCGGAGTTCTCCCAGTCCTCGGACGCGCGCTACGCGACCATCCCCCCGGAGCTCCGCCCCCGCACGGAGTGCCTCAAGGACGTCGTCACCCGCATGCTCCCCTACTGGTACGACGGCATCGTCCCCGACCTCCTCGCCGGCCGCACGGTCCTCGTCGCCGCCCACGGCAACTCCCTCCGCGCCCTCGTCAAGCACCTCGACGACGTCTCGGACGCCGACATCGCGGGCCTCAACATCCCGACGGGCATCCCGCTGTCGTACGAACTGGACGCCAACTTCAAGCCGCTGAACCCCGGCGGCACCTACCTCGACCCCGACGCCGCCGCAGCCGCGATCGAGGCGGTCAAGAACCAGGGCAAGAAGAAGTAGGTTTGGTGATCATGCCCCTGAGCTGCGCATACGGCGCGACTCAGGGGCATTTTCATGCCGTGGAACCTCTCTGGAACCTCAGCCCGTGTGATCTTGCGGCCGGAGAGCCTGCCCGAGAGCCTTCCGGGCCCGCTCCCGGCTGCTCGGCATGAGGTGCGCGTACACCTTCAGCGTCAGCCCTGGGTCCGAGTGACCGAGGTACTCCGCGAGGGCCTTGATGCTCTCCCCGGCGTCCAGGAGCACGGACGCGTAGAAGTGCCGTAGCGCGTGCATGCCGTGCTCGCGGGCGGCGGCGTGCTCGCGGCTCTTGGCCTTCGGGATGACACCCGCCTTGGCGAGAGCGGGCTTCCAGTGGTCTTCGTTCAGCGACGTACGCCAGACGTGCCCACCGTTGGGGCCCGTGAAGATGAGCCGCCGCGTCACCGGCTGGCCGTTCGCCCGCATCCAGGGGAGCTTGATCTCCACAGGCGGGAACCGCTCGATGTGCTCCTGTAGCGCCTCTGCCACGGGATCGGGCAGCGGCACGTCTCGGAGCTTGCCGCCCTTCGGGGGCGCGAACACTGCCTTGCTCAGGCTCAGCTTGAGTTGCTGCACCATGTGCACGGTGCCGCTGTCGAAGTCGATGTCATTGACGGACAGCCCGAGGATTTCCCCTTGCCGCAGGCCGCATCCGGCGCCCACGTCGACCATCGGTCGGAAGCGGTCGACCATGGCGGCGCGCATGGCGAAGACGCGCTCAGGCTCCCAGGGGACGACGCGGCGTGCACCGATGGCCGGCGGGGTCACCGTGTGCGAGTGGCAGGGGTCCCGGCGTAGGCACCCGTCCTCTACGGCGGCCGAGAGCACGGCACGCACGTTGCCTTTCGGCAGGAAGCGGCCGGATGGCTCAGCGAGTTGGGGTCTGACCAGTGGAGCCGTCCTTATCCGGCCGACCGTCTCTTGGCGACGATCGAATCTGGCACCGTGTTCATGGTGCGGGACGGAGAGGTGACCTCAGCGACCATCACCCTGACGCCGGATGCGGAAGAGGGATTGTGGTCTGAGCAGGAACTGAGCGAGCCGTCTCTGTTCATCAACAAGCTGACGGTTGCCCGGACGTATGCCGGTCGGAACCTCGGCGGCCGACTGCTCGACTGGGCGGGAGACAAGGCGTTGCGGTCCTCCGTGAAGTGGCTGAGGCTTGATGCCTGGACGACGAACGAGGCACTACAGCGCTATAACCGGCGTCAGGGCTTTGAGCACGTGTACCGGCGTCAGGGCTTTGAGCACGTGCGCACCGTCCGGGAAGGGGTCGCGGTGAACGGCGGGCCGCGTGTCTCGGGATGGCTCGCTCAAAGAGCCGCACACCCAGCCGGCCACGTCTTCGTGGACGAAACGCCCGCTGTGGAATGAGAAAGAAGGGGCGGCCTACGGCCGCGTGACTCTTGGCAGCGCGCTCCGCTCGCGCGCGACGGCCGCTCTAGCCGCTGAGCTCCGTCGCGCGCTTTCGCTGGTCTGCCCGAAGTGTGGCGCTGACCGGTAGGCGGGCGTGACGGGCAGGTGAGAGGTGATGTGACGCGGGTGTCACAGCGGGTCTGCCTGGCCCCGGAGTTCTACGACGTCGGCTGAGCCGGGCGCCGGCCCGTCTTCTCGAAGTTGCAGTCGAGCCCGGCGTCAGGGTCGACGATGAGCCGCAGGCGTAGCTCGCTCCCGTCGGGGACGTAATCCAGTGACTGGATGCGGTTGCCCAGCTTCAGCTCGAGGGTCTGCGGGGTGACACCCTCGACGCCCTCGAAGAGGTACCACTCGCCAGTGCCGTCGACCCGCCGTGGCTCATTTTCTATGCCGTCGGTGTGGACAAGGAACTTCGTGGCACTGACGGTGCCGTCCGCGGCGAGGTCGAGCGTGGCCCCCGTCCCCGCGCAGTCCCCCTTCCAGTGGCCGATGACCTGGTCCCTGGTGACGGGCGGGAGGTCCTCGTCGTCCGCCGGGCCGCAGGCCGTGGCCAGCGCGAGAACCAATGCGGCGCCCACCACGTGCGACGGCCTTCCGTGAAAGGCGACCATCAGCGTTATCCCTCGTCTCTCGGTGACGGGCGGGCGGTCCTTGCCCGGCGCCGCGACGCAGGCTGTGGCCAGCGCGAACCAAACCTACCGTCGGGTTACTTGTTCCCTGGTGTCCGGGCCAGGACTCCGGGGCCTTGTGGGCGGGTGTGAGCTGGTGTGCCGCCCTCGTCGCAGCGGGTCTTCCTGTGCGATTGCGGCCTGTTCTGGAACGGCCACGGGTATTTTGGACGTTTTGGGTTACATGATGGCTGATGACTTCCTACGCTGAGTTGTTCGGAGTCGAGCAGGCCTCGGGGGATCATGTGGGTTCCGAGATCGTGCAGTTGGTGGAGCTGGCGGGGCCAAATCTGTCGACGGCGGTGAGCGCGTACGGGGTGGGTGTGCTTACCCGGGCCGAGGATGCCGCTGTAGACGCGAGGGCGAATCCGGGGCGACGGATCCTGCAGGAGGTGTGGCACCGTCGCGGCGAGCAGCGCCGGGTGGAACTGGAGGCCGCGGTGCGGGACGCCGCTGATGATCCGGAAGGCGGCGACGCGGAGGCGACACTGTGCCAGCAGATCAAGCGTGCCCTGCGGGAGGACGCGGAGTTGCGGGACGAGCTGACGGGGATGCTGTCGACCGCCGGTGCCGGGTCGGTGAACGTGACGGCGTCCGGTGAGCGTGCCATCGCGGCGCAGACCATCGGCACGGCCGTCACCGGTGACAACGTCAGGCTGCGGTGGTGAACAGCGAGCCCATGTCCGGGCACGGCGGCCCGCATGCCGCGGGCGGACGGTCGGTGGCAGCCGACAGCATCGGCGTGGCCATCACCGGGGACCACGCCCGCGTGATCATGGTGTCGGCGCAAGCGGCGCAACGGGCGCAGGAAGTGTGCGCGCCACCGGGTCTGACGAATCTGTCCGGATCTGCGTCTGGGCTGTTCGTCGGCAGGGACGCAGACGTCAAGCGACTCCGGCAAGTGCTCGCCCGCGAAGGCGAGGCCGCGGTCACCCAGGCCGCCTCGGGCGCGCGGGCGATCCACGGGCTGGGCGGTATCGGCAAGAGCACGCTGGCGCTGCACTACGCTCACCGGTACCGCAACTCGTACACGCTGGTGTGGTGGATCAATGCCACCTCGGCGGAACAAATCGTCGCGGACCTCGCCTCCCTAACCGTGAGGCTGTGCCAGGACTGGGCGGCCTCGGCGGACGTGGAGCAGCGGGCGGCGTGGGCGATGCTGTGGCTGCAGTGGCACACGGGCTGGCTGCTCATCTTCGACAACGTCGAAGACCCCGACGTCCTGCGGCACTACTTCGGGACTCTCCCCGACGGTCACCATCTCGCCACCAGCCGCCGGGCCACCGGTTGGCACGCCATCGCCCCGACCATGCCTCTGGGCCTGCTCGCGCCTGACGCAGCCGCCGACCTGCTGTGCGCCATCATCTTCGACGGGCAGCCGCCCACTCCCACCCAGCGCCGCTATGTTGAAGCGCTGGCAGGAGACCTGGGGTATCTGCCGCTGGCCCTGGAACAAGCCGGCGCCTACCTGTACCAGACCGGCAGCGACATCGACGCCTACCGCCACACCCTGGGCTTAATGCTGGCCAAGGGGGCCGACGGGATCAACTCCGAGCGCACCATCGCCCGTATCTGGGACCAGACCCTCACCGTGATCGCAAGACGCGAACCGCTGGCCGTCACCCTGCTGGACACCATGGCGTGGACAGCCCCGGACGACATCCCCCGCGCCCTCCTGGCCTCGCTCGCCCCTGATCCCGTCGCCGTGGACGACTCACTGGGCATCCTGCACGCCTACAACATGATCGCCTTCACCGCCGACCGGCAGGGCATTAACGTTCACCGTCTGGTGCAGACCGTCCTGCGTACTCGAACCACCTTGGAGCCCGACGCCTATCCCCCCGGTCGGCAAGAAGCCGAAAAAGCCGTATGGGTGGCTCTCCCCAATGAGGATGTTCCTGCAACGGAGCACACCGTGCAGTGGGAACGACTGCTCCCCCATGTCATCGCTCTGGCCGAATCCACGCCATCGAACAACCGTGCCTCCCGCACGACCGCCTACGCCTATCACGCCGCCGCCCAATACCTGGACCGGCAGGGCCGCGATGCCCACGCCATCTCCTTGCGCACAGCCGCCCTCGCCCAGTGCGAGCGGGCGCTGGGTGACACCCACCCTGACACCCTGACGAGTCGCAACAACCTCGCCGGCGCCTACCAGGCGGCAGGCGACCTGAAACGCGCCATCCCCTTGTACGAGACCACCCTCGCCCAACGCGAGCACGTACTCGGCACCACCCACCCAGACACCCTGACCAGCCGCAACAACCTGGCCTGTGCCTACCGGGTGGCGGGGGATCTGAGGCAGGCCCTCCCGATGTACGAGACCACCCTCGCCCAGTGCGAACAGGTGCTGGGCGACACCCACCCCGACACCCTGGAAAGCCGCAACAACCTCGCCAGCGCCTACCAGGCGGCCGGGGATCTGGGGCGGGCCATCCCATTGAACGAGACCACCCTCGCCCAGTGCGAACAGGTGCTGGGCGACACCCACCCGCATACCCTGATCAGCCGCAACAACCTCGCCTACACGTACCACGCGGCGGGGGATCTGGGGCGGGCCATCCCCTTGTACGAGGCCAACCTCGCCCAGCACGAGCTGCTGCTTGGCGACACCCACCCCTCCACCCTGATGAGCCGCGGCAACCTCGCAGGCGCCTACCGGGCGGCGGGGGATCTGGGGCAGGCGATCCCGTTGTACGAGGCCACCCTCGCCCAGTGCGAGCACGTGCTCGGCGACACCCACCCCGTCACCCTGCACAGCCGCAACGATCTCGCCGGTGCCTACGAGTCGGCGGGGGATCTGGGGCGGGCGATCCCGTTGTACGAGGCCACCCTCGCCCAACGCAAACGGGTGCTGGGCGACACCCACCCAGACACCCTGGAAAGCCGCAATGATCTCGCCGGTGCCTACGAGTCGGCGGGGGATCTGGGGCGGGCGATCCCGTTGTACGAGGCCACCCTCGCCCAACGCAAACGGGTGCTCGGCGACACCCACCCAGACACCCTGATCAGCCGCAGCGACCTCGCCTACACCTACCAGTCGGCGGGGGATCTGGGGCGGGCCATCCCGCTGTACGAGACCACCCTCGCCCAACGCGAGCACGTACTCGGCGACACCCACCCGCATACCCTGACCAGCCGCAACAACCTCGCCTCCGCCTATGAGTCAGTGGGGGATCTGGGGCGGGCGATCCCGTTGTACGAGGCCGCCCTCGCTCAACGCGAACAGGTGCTCGGCGACACCCACCCTCATACCTTGCAAAGCCGCACCAACCTTGCCGGCGCCTACCGAGCGGCGGGGGATCTGAGGCGGGCCATCCCGTTGTACGAGGCCACCCTCGCCCAGTGCGAACAGGTGCTCGGCGACACGCACCCGCATACCTTGCAAAGCCGCAACAACCTTGCCGGCGCCTACCGAGCGGCGGGGGATCTGAGGCGGGCGATCCCGTTGTACGAGGCCACCCTCGCCCAGTGCGAACAGGTGCTCGGCGACACGCACCCGCACACTCTGATCAGCCGCAACAACCTCGCCCGCGTACATCGTGCCGCTCAAGCCGTACAGCAACCAAGTGCAGCCACCGCAGCAACTGCCCCTGACCAGCAACGTCCCTCAGAGGCTTCAGAGTGATTGCTACGGCCGCCACCGCCCCATCCAGGTAGAGCTACGGATCAGAAGGTTACTGCCACACCAGGAGACGGCTCGGCTCGTGCGAGAACACCCAGGAAGACGTCGGGCACCATCAAGCGTGACGCCGCACGGCGGCCACAGAGTTACGTGCCATGCCAGAACCGCGCCAGCTTTGTGGGGGACCACGGGGAACACCGGGCAACGTTTCAGCGGCAGCCCAAGGTGCTCAGGCCCATAGGGTGATCGCATGGCGCTGCCGCTGACCTCAAATCAATCCGTGCCTGACCAAGAGGCGTTCGCAGCCTTCCTGGCCCAGCTCACCCAGGAGTACCTCCAACATGGGGAGGAATGGGAGAACTCGACGTTGGGGCAGTTCCTGGAAGCACTCACGGCCTGGGTGCAGTCCGGACCCGGTTGGTACGAGCGCCACTTGGGGGAGGCCCTGCCGGCGGAGGGCAACTGGACGTACTTCGCCCACGCACTCAAGGCAGCCACGATGTATGAGTGACCGGCATGCTGAGGAGCGCTGAGACACAGCGGTGGCGGCCGACAGAGACCCGAGTCTGGGCCGTCTCTGGGCCGTCCGACGCTGCTCGGCAGTGGCCACGACGAGGTAACCAGAGCTGAACAAGAGCCCCCTGCCCGCGGGTCACCGCAGGTAGGGGGCCTGTTGCTATGCCGCGCCGTTGATGTCGGGTGCGATGAAGCGGCGGTGTAGGGAGCTGATGGTCGTCTCGGGGGATCCTGTGAGGCCGGCTTCCTGGATCGCGGGGGCGAGGCGTTCGGTGAAGAAGGTCTCGAAGGCCTGCTGGGATTCCCACACGTCGGTGACGTGGAGGCCCTGGTCGTCGAACCAGGCCACGTGTACCTGACCGCCGGCCGCCGGGATCTCCTCCCAGCCGACCGCGTCCCGCACGGTGTCGTACTGGTCCGGAGTCACCTCTGCCCAGTGCATCGACATCACTACAGCCATGCGTACAACCCCCTTGTACTACCGGTGTCGCCATGGGGATGGTTCCATCC